>JBGUUL010000111.1:0-1910 GCA_045133515.1 Ruminococcus sp. | reverse complement strand
GTGCGTTCCTATTAACTTGATTATGTCGTCATATTGTCAGAAAATGTGAAAGGGGTGTTAATTATACTTTTTGAAAAACTTACAGATTTACCACCCAAAAAACCTTTTAAACCTGTAAAGGTAACAGAAATGGGTAATGTAATAGAAATACAGTACATGGAGCGAAGAAACACAAAACAAACTATCCAAATGCTTCCAGGTGGTGATGAATACCTGGTTTTGAAAACTGGAGAAAAAAAAGAGGTGATTCACAAAGAATCTAGGAAAGATAACAAGAAAGGATTGTACAAGACTTTTGCTAATGCTAGGGGCGTGATAAATGCCAATGTTACAGATGTAACAAAAGTAAGGTGGTGTACTCTCACTTATAAGGAGAATATGAAAGACCCAAAGAAACTTTATGAGGACTTTAAGAAATTTAATCAAAGATTTCAATATTATTGCAAAACAAAAGGGTATAATAAACCTGAATACATTGTTATGATGGAGCCACAAGGTCGAGGAGCCTGGCACGCACATCTGTTATATATTTGGCAAGACCAGGTTGCTCCTTACATACCTAACAAGGATTTTGCGGATTTATGGAAACATGGTTTTGTCCGGATTAAGAAACTTGATAACGTTGATAATGTAGGTGCCTACCTTACTGCATATTTGGGCGATATGGAACTTGATGAACCTGGGGTCAAAAATTACACTGGGGAACTCAAGAAGGTGGTAACTACTGATGAAGAAGGAAAGCAAGTTACAAAATCTATAATCAAAGGTGCAAGGCTTGACTTGTATCCTGCGAATTTCAATATGCTCCGCTGTAGTCGTGGAGTGAAAAGACCTACTGTTCAGATGATGGAACAGCAAGAGGCAGAAAAAAAAGTCCTGGGGGCAACCAAGACTTTCTCAAGTGCTGTCAAACTCATAGATTCCGATACTGAGTTTGAAAATATTATCATCAAGGAACAGTATAACAAAATTAGGAATAATAATCAATAAATTTCAGTTGTCCGTTTGTCGCCATTAAGAATGACAGACAAGTGTTTGTCTGGCTTAATGGCGATAATATGAAAGGAGAAATTACATGACAGAAAAAGAAATGATTGATAGAGCATATACAGAACATAGACAAGCTTTTGAAGTTTGGGAACATGGCGAACCAGTTCGGGCATGGCATGAGGCTGGCTGTGATATATGTATTGAGTATGAAAGCGGTAAGTGGTGGCATTATAAAAATTTAGATTTGCCATTCATAACGTGGTGGTAGGACATAGCGACCAATACATTTAAGGGAGTTGATGAAAGACTGTCAAGGGGTGCTTTAGCACGTAGCTTGCCCCTTTACAGTCTTTCTGTAGATTCGGGCAAATAACCCCAATCCTGGTGTGTAAGGACTTGAAAAGGCATAGCCTTGGCAAGTCCTTGTAATTATCTCTTATGCCCAGTAGATTGTGCATAAGAAAATATTTTGCAGAAAGATGTTGACATATGTACATACTAGGTGTATGATGTGTACATAGAAAGGAGATGTGTTCATGGAAAAGCTTGAAACAGTTAGGGTGAATTTGAACTTACCCAAGAACCTGGTAAGACAGATTGATGAATATGCATCTAGCATGAATGTTAACAGGACAAGTGCGGTTTGTGTATTGGTTTCCCAGGCTATCAATAGTCAAAAGGCAGTGAATGATTTGAGTGAGTTGCTTAAGATTTGTCAAAATGAACAGCTTAAACAAGCTAACCAGGAACCAACTACCTAAGGAGTGTGTAGTGGGTGTGTGAATGGGGGTGCCCAGGGGGACCCGTTCACACCACCTACTACACTCCTGGGAGTGCGTTCCTATTAACTTGATTATGTCGTCATATTGTCAGAAAATGTGAAAGGGGTGTTAATTATACTTTTTGAAAAACTTACAGAT
>JBGUUL010000110.1:0-2324 GCA_045133515.1 Ruminococcus sp. | reverse complement strand
AAAGAGGATAGATTTTCCCCATGGGGTTTATTATATAGAAATTTTCGAAAAACGCAAGTGCTTTTTCGTAGAAATCTGAAACGCAATCCCTCGGTATCAAATAATTGAATAATAAGCATTATTGTCGTATACTGTTAAAGATATGTTAAAAAATGTTATGAAACTGTTAAAAATGTATTTGAACGGAGGCGTTTTATGAGAAAACATCAGAAAAAAATCACAGCTGTCATGCTGGCACTTACCGTAGCAGTCAGCAATTTGGCAGCACCAGCCGTTGATGTGGAAGCAGCTAATATAAAAGCCACATCACTTAAGTTGAATGCAACAAAGAAAACTTTATGTGTAGGACAGAGCATTACCTTAAAGGTAACGACCATAAAACCTGCAAAAGCAACGAAAGCAGTAAAATGGACTTCTTCCAACAAAGCGGTTGTAACAGTCAATTCAAAAGGAAAGGCAACTGCCAAAAAGGCAGGAACAGCAAAAATTACAGCTGTCAGTAAGAGTAACAAGAATGCAAAGGCTGTTTGCAAGATTACCGTAATACGGAAAAAGGAAACAACCGGGTCTGTAAAAAATATACAAACTCCAGCAGTTCCGGCAGCTCCAGCAAGAACCGCAACAAAAGCACCAAGTACTCCAGCGACCACAGGAACTGCAACAAATACGCTAGGCACACAGGCCCCAGCGGGAACCACAACGAAGGCACCAAGTACAACAGCTCCAGCAGGAATCCTGTCAGAAGAAGCAATTACAACTCCTAAAGCCACAGGAACTCCAACAGCAGAAGCAAGTTCTTCTCCTGAAGCCACAGAGTCCCCAACTGAAATGCCAAGTACAACACCTACTCCTACGGTAACACCTACTAGAGTACCAAGTGCAACTCCTACTCCTACGGTAACACCTACCAAAGTACCGACTGTAGCTCCTACATCTACTGTAGCTCCTACCAAAGTACCGACTGCAGTGCCTACATCTACTGTAACTCCTACTAATGTGCCGACTGTAGCTCCTACTCCTACGGTAACACCTACTGTAACCGCTCCTCCAATAGAGGGAAACATTGTGCATTCCGGTGCTTATAAAAATACTACTTGGACCATTAATAAGTCTGGTTTGTTAGAAGCAAAGGGAACCGGAGATATGTACGATATCACAAAAAGAGCTGCAAATGGAGGCTATAGTACTTCAAAAATGGCAGCTTGGTTGAAATATAGAGATGAAATTAAAAGTGCCAGAATAAACGTGACAGGTGCAACACATTTGGAGTTTCTTTTTTATAATTGCACCAACTTAGAAAATGTAAACTTACTGAAATTAGACACCTCTAACGCTACAGATATAAGTTCCATGTTTGACGGATGCAAGGCTCTGACTAGTTTGGATCTCAGCAACTTCAAGACCTCTATGGTTACCGATATGCGCTCTATGTTTTGTGGTTGCAAGTCCCTGACTAGTTTAGATATCAGCAACTTCGACACTTCTAAGGTTACCAATATGGGTTCTATGTTTCATGGCTGCTCTGCTCTGACTAGTTTGAATTTAAATAACTTCAAGACCTCTATGGTTACAAATATGGACTTTATGTTTATGAGCTGCGAGGCTCTGACTAGTTTAAAGATAGACCACTTCGATACCTCTATGGTTACCGATATGTGTGCGATGTTTTCTAACTGCATTGCTCTGACTAGTTTAAATCTCGATAGCTTCGATACCTCTAATGTTACAAATATGAGTTCCATGTTTTGTAGCTGCGAGGCTCTGACTAGTTTGAATCTAAACTATTTCGATACCTATAAGGTCACAGATATGAGCTTTATGGTTTTTGGCTGCCAAGCTCTAGTTAGTTTAAAATTCAGCAACTTGGATACCTCTAATGTTACAAACATGAGCTATATGTTTAGTTCCTGCAATACTCTGACTAGTTTAGATCTCTCCAGCTTCGATATCTCTAATGTTACAGATATGAGCTATATGTTTAGTTCTTGCCCGAAGTTAACCACAATCAATACCCCGAAAAAGACCGGAGAAAAAGTTCCTAATTTACCTGGCACCTGGGAAGACAGTACAAAAAATACATATACAACACTTCCTGCAAATAGAACCACATGTATTACTCTGACAAAAGCATAATAAGCAGACAGCAGGAAAAAACAACAATAGAACGGATTGTATGAGAAATAGCACCCTTATGGGTGCTATTTCCTGTTTTATAGAAACTGGTTTTTATAGAAAAACAATATGGAAAATATTTGAAAAATAGTGATTTTTATCGTATACTGTTGAATATATGTTAAAAAAGTGTTAAAAAATCATTAAAATGT
>JBGUUL010000109.1:0-8005 GCA_045133515.1 Ruminococcus sp. | reverse complement strand
ACATTATTAATCTGCGTTATTATTGTTATTCTCATTTTAATGAGAGAATGAAAGGAGTGAACACACAATGCCAAGAGAAAAGGAATTGTTCAGGGTAAATCTTGACAGACTGGACAAGGCTTTCCCTAACACAGAATTGCTGAACTACAAGCAACTTGAAGACTATATGGGTATTTCCTATTCAACAGCCAGGAGACGATTTGGAAAACTCCGTAAAAGGGGTGGATTCTCAAAGTGTGACATTGCAAGAGCAATGTGCGATTAGGCGGTGTCAAAAATGATTAAGTTAATAGTATCGTGTGCATTGACTTGCATTGTAATGTGCTTTTTTATAGTGGCTATAACCCTTGTAGGGGTTGTAGCTTACAAAATAAGGACAAGTTGTTCCTGGAAAACAGCTTTGAAGTATTTTAATGTTTATTAAGGAGTAAAAAATGAGAAGAAAAGAGAGGAAGAAAAGGAAAAGTATTAAATTTACTTTGATTGCTTTTCTTATCTTAATCATACTATCCGTTGTATTATTTTTTGTTTTACACAATTACGCAAACACACTAAGACCGAAACCAGGATATGGTGGAGAACTGACAGCCTTCCTATTACCTTTTATAGTGTGGGCAGTAAAAGAAAATATAAAACTAAGTCTAAAAAAAGGAAATGGTGAAACCTGATGTTAGATTTCATTATTAAATACTTAATATACTATGATACATGTTACGACATAGGAATTAAGCCTTTTGGAATGTATGGTTATTGGAAAATGTGTCAGGAAGAAAAGAAAGGAAGTGTAACAATGTGGATAAAGCGTATAGTGAATTGGCCCTGAAGTATATAGCACTTAAAAGTCAATTATTCGAAAATGCTTACAAGCATAAACAAAACAAATCACTACTTAATCTAATTAAAGATGTCGGTTTGTTTGAAGAATATATAGGTTTTTTGTAGTCTTCAAAGGCAAAAAAATATCCGCTGAGGAACTGCCATTCCTACAGCGGACAAAGGAAAAATTCTATAACTTTATTATATCAAATAAGATGTTAAAAATCAAGGAGGAAAAATAATGAGCACAAATTTAAGTGTGCGAGATAAGGCTGTGAAACTTCATCACAAGATTATAGTCAGCGCCAATCTTGCACAGCAGAACCTTTTTGAAATGTGCCAATCCCTCAAGGAAATGAGGGACAGCAAACTCTATAAGGAGCTTGGGTACAGTAATTTCGAGGACTATTGCGAAAAAGAAGTAGGTATGAAACGCAGTAATGCTTACAATTATATTTCTATTATAGAAAAAATTAGTCCCGAAAATGTCCAGACGTTTGGACAAATTGGAAAATCAAAGTTGATGTTATTAGCCACAATCAGTCAGCCGGAACAAGCGGAAATTGCCGAAAAGGTTGACCTTGAGAATACAACAGTCAAGCAACTAAAATCCGAGATTGACAAGCTCAAGGAAGAAAAGAGGGAAAACCAAAGCAAGCTTTCATCCTCAGAATTTCAGCGACTTGACGCTGAAAACAGGCTTAAAGGTGTGAGGGAGTATAACTCACTCCTTGAGGAAAAACTCAAGACTGAAAGGGCAAAAAGCAAAGAACTGACCTCAAGAGTTGAAGAGCTTGAAAGCCGTCCTGTTGAGGTTGCTGTTGTGGGCAACTCAGACAGCGAACGCAGACTTCAGGAAACAATAAAATCCCTTGAACAAGAGAATATCCGCAGGAATGAAGAACTTGAACAGCAGTACAGGGAAGATGAAAAGGCTGTCAGAAAAATGCTTGAAAAGGACAAGCAGGAGGCTCTGGACAAACTGAAAGCCGAGTACGAGGGAATCATTGAGAACATTCGAGCACAGGAGAATGACAGTCAAAATGACAGCTTGGGCGAATTCAAGGTTTGGCTTAATGTAATAAACAAGGCATTTAACCACATTGAGTGCTCTGTTTGTGAATATAAAGAAAGCCACCCTGACAAGGTTAGAAATTTATTCTTTAGTGATATATACAACTTACAATTCAGACTTAATCATATTTATAACTTAGTGGAGGAAAATAATGAAACTTTATGAATTGGCCGAGGGTTTTAACACCCTGTTTGACAGCTTTGACGCAATTAACAACTGGGAGCCGGACACCGACAGCAACGGACAACCTATTGATGATGACGGCAATATCATTGAAAACCCTGTTTTGTACAAAGTGAATATGCTCAATGCATGGTTTGATACCCTTGAAAGCATTGAGGGCGAATTTGATATGAAAGCGGAAAATATTGCCGTTTTTATCAAGGAAATCAAGGCGGAGGCAGATCTGCTGAAAGCCGAGGAGCAGTCCCTCAGAAAGCGCAGACAGACTAAGGAAAGGCAGATTGACAGCCTTAAAACATATCTCCTTACTCAAATGCAGGAAATCGGCAAAAGCAAGATTGACACCCAAAAGGCGCTTATCAGTATTCGCAACAATGCACCGAGCCTTGTTATAGATGATGAACTTTCATTTATCAACTGGGCAGAGATGCATAATGATAGCCTGCTTAAGTATTCAATGCCTGAAATCCGTAAGGCTGATGTTAAAAAGGCAGTTAAGGCAGGGATTGATATTCCTTATGTACATACAGAAGTGAATACATCCGTCATTATAAAGTGAGGTGATATAGATGATTGCATTTGAAGAAGTCACAAGAAAGAAATCTAAAGCAAGAATTGCTGTTACTGGTCCTTCTGGTAGTGGCAAAACACTTTCTTCCTTATATCTTGCATTTGGTATTACAGGGGATTGGAGCAAAGTTGCCCTTATTGATACCGAACACGAAAGAGGCAGATTCTACGCAGAACGCAAGGACCTTAATACAGGCAAATTCTTATATGCTCTAATGTCTGCACCTTATACACCTGAAAAGTATATTGAATATGTTCAGAGTGCTGTTAATGCTGTAGGTAGTGACGGAGTTGTTATTGTAGATAGTTTCTCACATTGTTGGGATAACGAGGGAGGTATTCTTGATATTAAAGAGAATATCACAGCAACTACAAGAAAGAATGATTTTACAGCCTGGAATGATGCAGGAAAAATTCAGAATAATCTTGTTAATACAATACTATCTGTTAATTGCCATACCATTGTTACTATGCGTACCAAAATGGCTTATGCTATGGAGATTAATGACAAGGGTAAAACCGTACCAGTAAAGGTTGGACTTGCTCCTGTTCAGAGGGAAAACACAGAGTATGAATTTGATATGTGTTTCCAGATTGACCGTACCCACACAGCAAGTCTTTCAAAGGATACTACCTTTCTTGATGACTGGCAGGGTGTTATTACTGCTGAACTTGGTGCAATGCTTGGGAAATGGTTATCTGAAGGAACTGAAATTCCACATTGTTCTGATTGTAATTCTCCTGTGATGCCAACAGAAACAAGGACAGTTCAGCAGATTGTTGAAGGCACTAAAAAGAATTATGGCAAGGTTCTTTGTATGCACTGTGTAGCAAAGATTATCAGTAAGCAGAAAGCAGAGGCACAGAAGAATGGAGCTTAGACCTTATCAGGAGGACCTTGTGACCAAGACCAGAAATGCCTGGTCACAAGGCTTTAAGGCTCCTTGTATTGTTCTTGGTTGTGGTGGTGGCAAGTCTTGTATTGTTGCTGAAATAGCAAGACGAACTACATGGAATGGTAAAAGAGTATTATTCCTTGTTCATAGGAAAGAACTCGTTGACCAGATATTCCGTACCTTTGTAAGGTGGGGTGTGCTAATGGATTTATGTCTTGTTGGTATGGTTCAGACCTTTACCAGAAGATTAAAGAAACTTCCTAAGCCTGACCTTATTATTACAGATGAAAATCACCATAGCCTGGCTAACTCTTATAAAAGGATATATGACTATTTTCCTGATGTTCTCCGTATAGGTGTAACTGCAACACCTGTAAGACTTAATGGTGATGGATTAGGAGATGTGAACGATAAGCTAATTATTGGTGTAAGTACAAAGTGGCTTATTGAGAATAAATGTCTTGCTCCTTATGATTACTATGCACCAAGTATAGCCGACCTTACAGGACTTCATACACGAATGGGTGAATATGTTACAGCAGATATTGAAAAGGCTATGATTAAAAATACCGTATTTGGTGATGCCATTAAATACTACAAACAACTTGCAAATTGTAAAAAGGCTGTGTGCTACTGTTCATCAGTCAAGCATAGTCTGGCTACAGCAAGAGCATTTTGTGATGCTGGTATTAATGCAGTACATATTGACGGCACAACTCCCAAGTCAGAGCGTGACAAGATTATTGCAGACTTTAGAAATGGTAGTGTTACTATCCTCTGTAATGTTGATTTAATATCAGAGGGTTTTGATGTTCCTGATTGTGAGTGTACTATTCTTCTCAGACCTACTCATAGCCTTACCCTTTTTATTCAACAGGCTATGCGTTCTATGAGGTACAAAGAGGGGAAAAGGGCAATAATCATTGACCATGTAGGAAATTACGCTCGACATGGTATGCCGGATGATATAAGGGAATGGACCCTTGAAAAGAAGAAAAAGAGGAACATCAAAAAAGAAGAGGCGGAACAGGCGGTAAAAATAAAATCCTGCCCCGAATGTTTCTTTACTTTTGAATCCCCTCCGCCCGGTCAAACAGCGGTATGCCCTCACTGTGGTTATGTTTTCCCTAAGGCTGAAAGAAAAGTAGAAACAGATACCACCGCCAAGCTGATTAAGGTTGAGGGTTTTAAGCTGGATTACTCAAGTCCTGACGATTGTCATTCCTATCAAGACTTGCTGAACTATGCAAAGGCACATAACTATAAACCTGGATGGGCATATTTTCAGGCGAGAAAGCGAGGAATGATAGCTTGACAGAGGAACATTCTATTCAAAATGAAATCCGTCTTGCGCTTGCCGATACCTGTGTAATATTCAGAGGAAATGTAGGCAGGGTGAAAACACCCGACGGAAGATACTTTGACACAGGACTACCAAAAGGTTTTTCCGATTTGTTCGGCTTTAGAAAGTCTGACGGTAAGGCTGTTTTTATCGAAGTGAAAACCCCTAAGGGGACAGTAAGCAAGGAACAGAAAAAATTTATAAAAACAATGAAATCCTACGGTGCTATTGCAGGAGTATGCAGAAGTCCGCAGGAGGCTAAAATTTTAACAGAAAGAGGTTAATTATGGGTTTTAAAAACAATTACGCAGAGGCAGATATGGGCAACAACATCAAGCCTGAGGGTGACTATGAGTGCATTATTCAAAAGATTGAGGAACGCACTACAAGGAACGGTGCCACAGGTCTTAACATTTCTATGGTTATCAGAAATGATGTGGAGCAGAAATTCAGGAACGGCTTTATCTTCCACACACTTTGGAAGCGCAGAGAGCCTACTGAAATGGACAAGCAAGTCAACGGTTACGGCTTTGGTCAGGTTATGGCACTGGGCAAGTCGGCAGGACTTCCTGACGGAAAGGATTATGAAAGTCTTACAGAGTTTTGTAATGACCTTATCAACAAGCCTGTTCGTGTCAACCTGAAGCACGAGGAATACAACGGAAAAATGCAGGAGAGGGTAAACTACCTTAACCCTACAAAATTCCCCGAGGTTAAGCATATTCCAAAGAGTACAAGTCAGCAGAATGGCTTTACTGCACCGGCTCAACAGTCTTTTGCAAATCAAAACGCTACTGCACCGGCAATTCAAACAGGCTATGCAGATATGCCTACTGATGAAGATTTACCATTCTAAATGTAAACAAAGTGTGAACATTTCTGTGAAATTGCATAACTGTATGCAATTTATTAGGATTTAGGGGTATTTAGGGATACCCCTAAAATAATACAAGGAGATTTACTATAAATGAATACAAATAATAAATATATGGCAATTCCACAGGAATTAAAGGATTATCCAAACTGGGTATGTTGGCAGGCTGTTGCTGATGAAAGAAGTCATAGTGGTATCAGTAAAAAGCCTGTCAATCCTTTGACAGGTGGAATGGCACAAAGTAATAATCCAAGTACTTGGACAGACTTTGATACAGCATTAAGAGAAAGCCACAAGTTTTCGGGTTTAGGCTTTATGTTTGGCAATTCACCTTTCTTTGGTGTTGACCTTGACGATATGCCACAGGATATAGAGGACTTCAAAAACGGAGGTACAGACAACATCATAGCCGAGTTTGTCCATACTCTTCAATCCTATGCAGAGTTTTCCCAATCTAAAACAGGTGTACATATCATATGCAAGGGTACTCTTCCAAAGGGTGGCAGGAAGAAAAAGCACGACTTCGGCGGTTTTGAAATGTACGAAAACGGCAGATTTTTTGTTGTGACAGGTGACTACTGTTCAGAGTATGCCGAAATTACAGAGTGTACAGAGAAAATAAAGCCACTCCACTCAAAGTACATTGGCGGTGGCAAGGAGCCTGTTGCCAAGCAAAATTATACTCCTGTTGTCAGTACCGTAAGTGATATTGTTGACCTTGCCTGCAACGCAAAGAACGGAAACCTTTTCCGCTCACTGTTAAGCGGTGACTTTTCGTCATACGGAAGTCACAGCGAGGCTGACCTTGCGTTTTGTAATATGCTTGCGTTCTGGACAGGCTGTGACAGCGACAAAATGGACGCTATCTTCCGCAATTCAGGCTTAATGCGTGACAAGTGGGACAGAAAGCAAAGCGGGTCAACATATGGCACTATTACTATACAAAAGGCTATTGCAGGGTGTGACAAGGTGTATGAGCCTAAAGCCGATAAAGACGGTTACAGTCTGACTATCGGTAAAGGACAGAGTGCCAACGGCAACAAAGAAAACTCTGCTCCAATGAGAAACTACACAATGGACGATATGGGCAACGCTCAACGCTTTGTTGACCTTTTCAGCGACAATATCCGCTACTGTTATACGGACAAAAAGTGGTTCTACTATGACGGACGAAAGTGGTGCATTGACAACATTGGTGTAATTTTTAGGACAGCAGACAAGGCTGTGAACGCAATGAAAGCAGAGCTTAAAAATTACATAAAGGCTGACGAAGAAAACGGCGGTGAAATGCAAAAAGCCTTTGAAAAGCATATGAAACATAGTCGTAGCAACAAAGTGAAGAACGCAATGCTAAGCGAAGTACAGCACTATGTTCCTATTCTGCCGGCACAGCTTGACCGATACAAAATGGCACTGAACACACCTGACGGAGTTATCAACCTAAAAACAGGCGAGCTAAAACCTCATAACCCGGAGCATTATTTTACAAAGATAACCGCTGTGGAATATTCAAACACAAGTGACTGCCCTTTATGGCATAAATTTCTTGATGATATTTTCGCAGGGGATAAGGACCTTATCCGCTATATTCAAAAGGCAGTTGGTTACAGTCTTACCGGTTCAACATCTGAACAGTGTGCATTCTTCCTGTACGGCACAGGCAGAAACGGCAAAAGCACATTTATTGATGTTATTCGTGATGTGTTCGGTGACTATGCCACCAACATCCAGCCGGAAACAATTATGGTGAGAAACTCTCAAAGCAGTGCTATAAACAGCGATATTGCACGACTTAAAGGTGCAAGGCTTGTTACATCAGTTGAGCCAAACGAGGGTGTACGCATTAACGAGGGGCTTTTAAAACAGCTTACAGGTGACGATATTGTAACAGCGAGAAAACTATACAGTGAAGAGTTTGAATTCAAGCCGGAGTTTAAACTGTGGATGGCAACCAACCATAAGCCTATCATCAGAGGTACTGACACAGGCATATGGCGAAGAATACATATGATACCCTTTACTGTTCAGATACCTGAGGATAAGGTTGACAAGAACCTGAAATACAAGCTAAAGGCAGAAATGACCGCTATTTTCAAGTGGTGCGTTGACGGTTGCTTGCTATGGCAAAAAGAAGGTTTAAAAATGCCAATGGCTGTTCTTGACAGCGTTAAGGAGTACAGGAGAGAGATGGATGTTATTTCTGCATTTATTGACGATATGTGCGTGGAAGAGGGCAGTGTGCAGTCAAG
>JBGUUL010000108.1:0-10662 GCA_045133515.1 Ruminococcus sp. | reverse complement strand
CCACAAGTGTTTGAAGAACTTGAAGATAAAGCTATAGACGGACAACTTGATTATCAGGATTTTCCTGCAATAGAGTATAAGTATTTCTCTAAACTTTCAAGGATTGGTTACAATAACCGTCATAACGGTTGGGATATTTCTATCTGTTTAGCAAAGCAGGAGGAGTTCAGAAGAGAGTATCAGAGTGAAAAGGAAGAGGCTGATAAATACTTCACTCTTTCCAAACGCATACAGGATAATATTAAAGAGGCTTTTGAGTTAAAGAAAAAATGCTACTTTGCAACAGATAAAGAAGAAATCCTACAGTCTGCTCTGATGATAGCAGAGAACCTTACAAACGAAGGTGGGTTTACAGACAGAATGAATAAGAAGATTAATGAGTTTTATACATAGGAGTAAAAATGAAAGTTAAAATTACAAAAGAAGTACCTGTACAGGAACCATTCAGACCGAAAGTCGGAAAGGTGTACAGGGTTATAGGCGAAAGCGAAACACTTAAAAACCTTGTCTATGTCAATGTTAATGACACTAAGGTCGGTGTATTTTTAGGCAAAGAATGTGAGGTATCAGATAATGCGTGAGATTTTATTTAGAGGACAGACACGAAAAAAAGGGGAAAAAGTTAGATTAGACGGTACTCCTGTCGATTCTAATTGGGTTTATGGAGGTATTTTTCCAAATAACAAAGGCGGAGATTTTGCTATTATTTATCAACAACACCCCAAAATTGAAAAATATACCGTCTATGCTGATACAGTAGGACAGTACACAGGCTTGACCGACAAGAACGGCAAAAAATATTTGAGGGGGATATTGTTCACGCTGTACATAAAAGTAATTATGGTGGTTTAAAAAATACAGATTTTGGAATTGGCGTAGTAAAATATTGCGATAGCTATTATGGTGGTGCATCTTATGAGATTGACATAATTGGTAAGAGTGGTTCAAGAGTGTTCTCAGCAAGTCTTGAAGATGGAGTTGAAGTAATCGGCAACATACACGATAACCCTGAACTGGTTGAAAGTGAGGTAAAAGAATGAATATTGAAATTGGAAAAATAAGTGACAGACACACATTTTTGACACATCCAACAGCAACAGTTGAAATACTAAAGTTGGCGAGAGAGCACCCAAACTATCCTATAACAGTGTTAGTGAGTGACGAAGCAAACTCAGGCGATTACGGTTGGGTATATGCAACAAATGTACGAGTGGGTATTGAAGAAATCCTTGATTGTTATACAAACTGGTGGTGCTCAGACTATGTTTGTTCAGATAGAGATGACTTCGAGGAAGAAGCAAAAGACTTGATTTGGGATACTCTGGAAGAAAAACTCGGCAGAGAACCTACAAACGAGGAAATGAAATCAGCTTGGAAAGAAGTTGAGAAAGCTCACGAGCCTTATTGGAAGAAATGTATTGCGATTAGAGCGGATAATTGAAAGCGAGGCGGTAGAGTGACACTTGACTATGACTACATTTCAAATGACAAGGATGTTTAGGGGGTGATAACCGTTGCAGGATATTAGTGCTAAGGAATATTTAAAATCAATCAGAACGCTTGATATGGCTATAAAGGTCAAAGAGGAAGAAAAATATAGGCTAAAGCTAAACATTGCCTCGTTGTCATCACAGACAACAGGTGAGCGTGTTATGAATTCCTCTACAAGTGATATGATGTCAACCGTTGACAAGATTGTGGATATGCAAGCCGTCATAAACGCAGAGATTGACCGACTTGTAAATCTCAAAGAAGAGGCAAGGTCAAAAATCAATCAGCTTAAAGACACAAGGTATGTTTCTCTACTTACAGACTATTACATAAACTGCAAGACCTGGGAACAAGTTGCTGATGATATGGGGTATGATTTGAGGTATATCTATAAACTCCACGGTCGGGCATTACAAGTTTTTGATAAAATTCTAAAAGAGGACATTAAAAGACATCCTGAAAGGTGCTATAATGGTATTGTAGAAAAACGACAAAAAGGTTGACATTTTTTTTTCTTCATAAATAATTTTGACAGACAAAAGGCACTCCGCTCGGGGTGCTTTTTGTTTCCAAAAGAGAGGTGGTGTTGTGGCTAATGAGAAAAATTTAATACCGTTAAACAAACGAACAAAGAGCGAACAAAGAGAATATTGTTCAAAAGGTGGCAAAAAGTCAGGTGAAGTACGCAGAAAAAAGAAGACTATGAAACAAACTATGGAAATGCTCCTTAGTATGCGTGCTAACACTCCAGAAGATTGGCAAATGCTTTGTGATATGGGTATCAATGTAGAGGAACTGGACATGGAAGAGGTAACAAATCTCTTTGTTGTTAATGCATCTCTTCTACGAAAGGCTAAACTTGGTGATGTTAATTCTATAAAAGAATTAAGAAATATTATACAAGATGATATTTATACAAAGCATAAGATAAAAATGGATAAGGCTCATCTTGAAATTGAAAAGAAGAAAGTAGAGCCACCTACTGTTGAAAAAAGCCAGTATTTTGGCATACCAGCGAATATGATTGCACCTTCATTTTCGGAGGTGCTTTTTGATATAGAAAACCAGGAACATTCAGAATATGTGTTACCTGGTGGCAGAGGTTCAACTAAATCGAGTTTTATAGGTCTTGAGGTTGTTGACCTGATTATGAAAAATGAGGAAATGCATGCTTGTGTATTAAGACAAGTTGCAGATACTCTAAGAGGTTCAGTATATCAGCAGATATTGTGGGCAATCTCTGCATTGTCCCTTGAAAATGAATTTAACTGTACAGTATCACCACTTGAAATTACAAGAATTAGCACAGGTCAGAAGATATTTTTTCGTGGTGCTGATGACCCGGATAAAATTAAATCTATAAAAGTGCCTTTTGGTTATATCGGTATTGTATGGTTTGAAGAACTTGACCAGTTCAAGGGTGATGATGCAGTAAGAAAGATTGAACAGTCTGTTATCAGAGGTGGTGATAAGGCTTATAAATTTAAGTCCTTTAACCCTCCTAAATCTGCAAATAACTGGGCAAATAAATATATTAAAATTCCAAGAGCAGACAGACTTGTTGTTGAAAGTACTTACCTTAATGTACCTAAAAAGTGGTTAGGTAAACCGTTTCTTGATGATGCAGAGTTTCTGAAAGAAACAAATCCAGTAGCCTATGAAAATGAATACTTAGGTGTTGCTAATGGTACAGGTGGCAATGTATTTGATAATGTTGAAATTCGTGAGATTACAGATGATGAGATAGCACAGTTTGACAGAACATACAGAGGTGTTGACTGGGGTTGGTATCCTGACCCTTGGGCGTATAACGCAATGGCTTATATACCTTCACAACACACTTTGATTATTTATGATGAGGCTCATAAAAATAAGACAAGCAATGAAAATACTGCTAAACTTCTACGAGAAGAACATAAGGTTACACCAAATGATTTGATTACATGTGATAGTGCCGAACATAAAAGTACAGCAGATTACAGGTCCTTTGGACTTCTTGCCAGAGATGCAGAAAAGGGTCCAGGGTCAGTTGAGTACAGTATGAAGTGGTTGCAGAGCCTTAGAAGTATTGTAATTGATAATACAAGGTGTCCTGAAACAACAAAGGAATTTTTAAACTATGAGTATGAAAGGGATAAGGACGGCAATGTGATTTCAGGTTATCCGGATAAAGATAATCACCATATAGATGCTGTCCGTTATGCTATGAACAGAGTATGGAAGAAACGAGGTCAGTAAATGGGACTAATGAATTTTTTGAAAGGAGTGTGGGGAAGATTGTTTCCGATTAAGGATATAAAAACAGCACTTAATGTTAAGATTGCACTAACTGAAACAATGCTTAATAATATACAGTTATGGCAGAACTGTTATTGTGGTAATGCTCCTTGGCTAAATGAAAACAAGGGTGTTATTAGTCTTAGACTTGAAAAGGCTATTACAAGAGAGTTTTCTAACATAGTTATGAACGAAATGACGGTGAATATTGATAATGACAGGCTAAATGAGTTATACATAAAGGCTATTGATGATATTTATACAGAGTTACCGTCAGGTCTTGGTACAGGTGCTATGATTATAAAGCCGTTGGGTGAAGATAAAGTACAGTACTTGTCAGCTGATGAGTTTATCCCTGTTGAATACGATACAGAGGGAAGACTGTTAAAAGTAATTTTCCCCGATTTCAAGAAAATCGGTGACACTTTCTATACAAGGCTTGAGTTTCATAGTCTTGATGAAACTGGTCTTACAATTACAAATACTGCTTATATGTCCAGTAATGAAAGTAACTTGGGTAGAGAAGTTCCTCTTACTTGTGTTGATGAATGGAAGAACATACCACCTGTTATTTCATATCCTCTGATGAAAAAACAGGCTTTTGGCTACTACAGAAATCCTATCAAGAATACAATAGACAAAAGCAAGACAGGTGTATCAATCTTTGAATCTGCTCTTGAACTTATCAAGAAAGCAGATGAACAGTTCGGCAGACTTGACTGGGAGTTCGAAAGTGGTGAAAGAGCAATCTATGCTGATGAAACTGTTGTTAAAAAGGGCAGGGTTGCAAGACTAAAAGACAGACTTTTCAAGACTGGTGACTTTGACGGTGGTTCAAGTGGTGATTTCTTCAAAGAGTTTTCTCCACAACTCAGGCAGTCAGACTACAAAGAAGGCTTGAACGAATACAAAAGAGAGATTGAATTTGTTGTTGGCCTTTCTTATGGTGACATTTCAGACCCTTCACAAATTGAAAAGACTGCAGAGGAGGTCAAGACAGCCAAGAAAAGAAAATACAACACAGTTACTGCAATTCAGAATAATTTACAGATTTGTCTTGAAGAACTTGTATATGCTCTTGCTTTCTACAATTCAATGGCTACTGTAAATTATAATTTTGCCTGTACATTTAAGGATAGTATTCTTGTTGATGAAGAAACTGAGAGAAAACAGGATATACAGGATGTTAATATGGGTGTTATGTCAAAGGCTGAATATCGTGCTAAGTGGTACGGTGAAGATGAAGAAACAGCCAAGAGCAGACTTCCTGAAAACTCGGATGTGATTGAATAATGAAACTTACATCTGGTGAAGTTGAGGGTATTCCAGTAAATCTTGTCCGTACATTCTCTGATATGGAAAACAGGATAATGTCAAGAATAGTTGAAACCCTTAAAAATAATGGTTCTGACATTACAAGTGCAGTTGACTGGAAACTACACAGACTTAATGAACTGGGTAAAACAGATAAGGATATAAAGAAGTATATACAAGATGCACTAAAACTTTCTGATGATGAAATAGACAGAGTGTTCACTCAGGCTATGAATGAAACCTATACAAGAGATAAAACCTTGTACGAAAGTGCAGAACAGCCTTTTATCCCTTATGAAGACAACCAGGAACTGCAACAACTTGTTAATGCTGTTAATCTGCAGACCAAAGAAGAATGCCGAAATATAACACAGTCTCTTGGTTTTGCAAAGAAACAGTCAAATGGTAAATTAACCTATACTCCTGTAGGTGATTTTTACAGAAACACCCTTGACACAGGACTAATGGAAATTGCAACAGGCATTACTGATTATAATACAGTACTTAACAGGGTTGTATCGGATATGACTAACAGTGGACTTCGCTTTGTTGACTATGAAAGTGGTTGGAGCAACAGAGTTGATGTGGCTTGTCGCAGGGCATTGCTTACTGGGTACAATCAGGTTGTGGCAAAAGTTAATGAGGATAACGCAGAAAGTCTTGGTACAGAGTATTTTGAAGTTAGTTACCATAGTGGAGCAAGACCTACGCACCAGGAATGGCAAGGCAGGGTGTACACTAAAGAACAACTTGAAAGCGTTTGTGGTTTAGGTGATGTTACAGGTCTTTGTGGTGCTAACTGTTATCACTCCTACAGCCCCTTTATAATGGGTATATCCGTTCGTACATATACTGATGAAGAAATCGACAGAATGAACGCAGAGGATAACACTCCAAGAGAATATAACGGCAAGCAGTACACAAAGTATGAGGCACTTCAAAGACAACGCAGACTTGAAACCACAATGAGGGCAGAAAGACAAAAAATCAATCTGCTCATACAGGGCGGTGCTGATGAGGACGATATACTTTCTGCCAAGGTGAGATACAACGGAACATCAGATGAGTATGTAAAATTTTCAAGAGCAATGGGACTGCCACAGCAAAGGCAGAGGGTTACTGTTGACGGACTTGGAAATATTGGAAATATTAAAAAGCAAAAAACTGTTAATATTTCCGGTGCTAAAACTGTTGAAAAGTCTGATAAAAGTGGTATAATAAAAGAGAAAAGCAGTGAACCTATTACAAAAATAACCGACAGTGCAATAAGTCGTGTGCCTAAAGTCAACATTGACGGATATTCAGACGAGCAATGCGCGGAAATCCAAAAGCAACACAAAGAACTTTTAAAATATTCAAGAGACAAAAATGAAAACAAAGAGGTCGCATTTGTTTTTCGCAAAGATTTGTCAGACAGGACAAAATTTTTAGGAGAAGATGATAAGTTGGATTTCGGAACAGGTTTAATAGGTAAAGGTAATGATTTGATAGTTATGCATAATCATCCGAGAAACAGTAGTTTCTCGGTAACAGATTTGGTGCTTTTCAAGAATTATAGTAATGTTAAAACACTTACTATTGCAAAAAATAACGGTAGTGTTGAGTATATTACTAAAAGCAAGGATTTTGATAGCAAAAAAATTATGCTTGAGTATGATAGACTTTATCAGAAAATTGTTATTAACAACACCGATTCCGAAAAAGATAAATTTATAAAAACACTATTGAATAAAACTAAGTCAGGAGTGATATGGAGTGAAAGAAAATAAAATAACTTTTTTAGATGGTTCGCCACAAGAGCAAAAAAAGGCTGTTGAGAAGTTTCTTGACTCTATGACACCTGAAGAACATAATAGAGCAATGTCAAGTGAATTTGATTATCTTGACGAAGATTAACCGCTCCCACAATGTGAGGGCGGTAATTTTATACCAAAATCAATAATCAATGCGTTATGTGTTAGGTGAAATTGTATGGATGATAATTTTAAATGTATTTATAAAATTCTGAGGGCATTGGAAAAAGCAATGGATTATACAGAATTTGAACTATCTCAAATAGATTATCATAAATTAGAGATAAGTAAAGAACGCTGGGCGAGATACCTTGAAATGATGGCTGATATAGGTTACATAAAAGGTATAAGGGTTTATAAGGATATTGCCGGTGAAACCGTTGTGGATAATGATGATATTCGTATCACCTTAAAAGGCTTAGAGTATCTTACAGAAAATTCTATTATGCAAAAAATTTATAAAGCAACTAAAGGCATTAAGGACATAATATCATAATGTTGTTATTTAAGCACTTACAGAAATGTAGGTGCATTTTTTATATTCAAATTGTCCGGAATGACGAGAAACTATCAAACGAAGTGGAAAGGAACCACGAGAAAAAACTGAAAGTGAGGTTATTTTATGAAAAGAGAAGACATTGCAAAGATTTTTGAAGGGGCAACCGAGGATCAGATTAACGCTGTTCTTGACATTAACAGCAAAGACATTGGTAGTGCCAAGAAGAAGTTGGAGATTGAAAGGGATAAATACAAAGACCAACTTGAAACAGCACAGAATTCACTCAAGGAGTTTGAGGGTGTTGATGTAAATGAGTTACAGTCAAAGATTAAAACCCTTACATCGGACCTTGAAACGAAAGACACTGAATATCAGCAGAAGATTGCCGATATGGAGTTTAATTCTGTTCTCGACGGCGCAATTTCAAAGTCAGGTGCAAAGAACGCAAAGGCGGTCAAGGCTCTGCTTGACCTTGACACTTTGAAAACAAGTAAAAATCAGGCAGAAGACATTACAAAAGCTCTTGATGAAATCAAAAAGGATAACGACTATATGTTTACATCAGATGAGCCTTTTAAGAACCCTGTCTATAAGACAGACACAAACAATGGTAAGGGGGACCCAATGGAGGCTATGAGGTCAGCTATGGGACTATCCACCGAAAAGAAATAATTTTTGAAAAGAGAGGTAATTATTTATGGCTAATCTAATTGAATTGGCAAAAAGCTATGTTCCACTTCTTGATGAAGTGTACAAAAACGCATCTTTAACATCAATCCTTGACGGCGCACCTGAACTTGTTCAGCAGGGTGCAAACGCAAATGAACTTATTGTTCCTATGATGGATATGGACGGTCTTGCAAACTATGACCGTAAAAGTAGTAAATATGTTGATGGTGATGTTACCCTTACAAATCAAACTGTTATTTGTAACTATGACAGAGGCAGAAGGTTCACTGTTGACAGTCAGGACAACGCAGAAACAGCCGGTATTGCCTTTGGTAGGCTTTCAGGTGAATTTATCCGTACAAAGGTTGTCCCTGAATTAGATGCATTCAGACTTTCTTCCTATGCAAGTGTAGATGGTATCAGCACTGCCTCAGGTTCTCTTACAACAGGAGATGCCATTATTAAGGCACTTCGCACAGCCACAGCAGAAATGGATGACAACGAAGTACCGGCAGAAGAAAGAATCCTATACATCAGAAACGACCTATTCGGCATTATTGATGATATGGATACAACAAAGTCAAGAAAGGTCCTTGAGAGATTTGCAGAAATCAAGAAAACACCTTCTTCAAGATTTGTTACAAAATTAGTCCTAAAAGATGGTAAAACAGAAGGACAGGAAAAGGGTGGCTTTGAAAAGGCAGAGGACGCACTTGACATCAACTTTGAAATCATCCACAAACCTGCTGTTATTCAGTACACTAAGCACCAGGCTCCTAAGATTATTCCACCGGAATTAAATCAAGATGGTGACGGTTGGATTTACGGTTACAGAATGACAGGTATTGCAAAGACATTCCAAAACAAGGTTGCCGGTATCTACTGCCATACTGCACCAAAGTCAAGTACATAAGAGGTGATACTAAATGACTGCTTATGCAGATAATAGCTACTACGAGGAATACCTTTGTGGAAAAGAGGCAGTCATTAACACTGCCTTTAATTTTTATTCAAAACAGGCTACACAGCATATCAGACAGCAGACTTTTGGCAATATTAATGAGGATGAAGAAATCCCCTATATTGTGAAAGAATGCTGTTGTGCTGTGGCTGAAATTCTATTTACCTATAACAATTCTAATACTGTTTCAGGTATAACATCAGAAAAAGTCGGGGATATGTCAGTAAGTTATGAGAATACTGCAGAACGAATTACAAACCTCAACAAGAACATAAAATCTTGTATTGCTATGCATTTAAGTGGTACAGGACTTTTATATAGAGGTGCGTATGATTAAAGGTGAAACAACTTTTACACTATACAGGGCAAATGGTGACGGATATGACCGTTTTGTGATACCCAATAGTCATTGGCAGGAGTGTAAAGCAAGTAATGTTATTAAATCAGGACTACAGAAAGCGGATAGTGTTGTTATTTACATTCCTTATTCAAGCATTTATGTAGATGATGTAGACGTAACTCCACAGAACACATCAAAGGATATGATTGTAAAGGGTGTTTGTGACTTTGTTTTCGATAACACCTTTGACCAGTCTATATCAGAAAGTTTCAGAGAGTTCAAAAGGAAATACAAGCCTCTTACAGTCAATTCTATAGACCGTAAACTGTATGGAAGTAAAGCCTTACAACACATCAAAATTTCTGCAGGGTAGGTGATTTTATGAAAATAAAACAGCCACCTGACAGAAGTATCAACACTCCAAACGGATATTTAAACCTTAAATGGACCCCTAACTTCGGAAAAATGAAAACTGAGCAACTGAATCAGGCTCAGAAATTTGTTGACAGCGAATGTATAAGACTAATGATACCTTACACACCTATGGATACAGGAATTTTATATAAATCTGCAATGCTTGGTACCAAGATTGGCAGTGGTGAAATTCATCAGAATACCCCATACGCAAGGTATTTATATTATGGTGAGGTATATGGTCCTAACATTCCTATTATGGAGAATGGTCAGGTTATTGGTTTCTTTAGTCCTAAAGGTAAGAGAAAATATCCAACAGGCAGACCTTTACAGTATAGTCCATCAAAACATCCTATGGCTGGTAAGATGTGGTTTGAAAGAATGAAGGCAGACCACAAGGACAGTATTCTTCGTGGTGCATTTAGGTGTTTAGGAGGTAAGTAAATGAATATTATTGAACTTGTAAAATATATTCTGCAGAAGTTCCCTAAGATAAGAGAAGTCTGTAATCAGATACAGATTGATTTTACAGACAATACAGATGATAGTTATGGTCTGTATCCAACAGGGGACACACTTATTTCAGAAGATGTAATAGGCAATCAGACAAGGCAACATACATTTATTCTGTATGCAGTATATCAAAGTCAGTCTGACTATGACAGAATTGCAAATAGTGATACTCTTTTACAACTTCAGATGTACCTTGAAAGCAAATATGGTCAGACAATAAAAGTTAATTTGAATAATAAAGAGTTAGCAGGTACTCTTAAAAAACTAACCTGTAATAACGGTATGCTATACGCAATACCAGACGGAAATATGAACAGTGGTGTAATGTATCAGTTACAGATTACCGCTGAATATAGTATTGAAATTTAAGGAGGTCATTTATTATGGCAGA
>JBGUUL010000107.1:0-18879 GCA_045133515.1 Ruminococcus sp. | reverse complement strand
TGTTCCATAATCTACACCACTGTCATATGTTCCATAATCTACACCACTGTCATATGTTCCGTAGTCAACAACACCGTCATTAGTACCATAATCAACGGAATTATCAGCAACAGTAGTTGGCTGTGTTGTAGAGGTACTTTCAGTAGTGGCAATAGCTTCTTCATTAAAGTAGCTACGCTTTGTTTCATTACAAGAGCTTACATCAAGAATTCCCTCAATTACACCTGTATTATTTGGGTCCAGCTTTTCTATAATGATAGTTTTAGCTGTTCTGATTTTGTAGTCAATATCCTCTGGCATACCCATCTTTACAAGTATTCTATTGTCATATGTAAGGGTAATGTTCTTTTTGTCCGTTACATCAATACTTGAAAGTTTTTCAAATTCATTCATCTCTACACTCTGTACAATTTCTGCAACAGTATCTCCAAGAGAGTCATCACTATACTGAACATAAGCACCTGGGGTACTGTCCTTTAGCTGAACGCCTGTTATTTCAGGCAAACCACTCTTAGGCTTATCAGTATTGCTAAGTATTCTGCCCTCTGAGGAAACAACGCAATACTTCTTATCTTCAAATTTTACAAGATAACAGGCCTTGCCCTCTGCAATCTTTATTGTAATTGTGTCAGGCAAAGAGAAGGAAACATCAGCACCTGCCACATAAGGGAAGGCATTTACAATATTCTGTGAGGCAGTTTCCTTATCAGCAAGGAAAATATTCTCCCCTAAGGCAATACCACTTGCATTTATAATTTCTTCACTACTATACTGTGTGTCCCCTGTTACCTTAAACTGTTCTGTTTTGAAAAATACGGTAAGGGACAGCGTTAGTCCCAACATAAGCACCACTGCAACAACCAGTACATAGGCGAGAATCTTCAGCCTCAGCAGGGCCTTTCTGCTGATACCCTTTTTACCTCTTTTTTTCACTTTGCTTTTGTCAATATATTCCCTATCCTCATATACACCACTGCCTTTAACATTCTTTCCAAAGAAGTCCTGGTGGTTCACTTTTTTAACAGGTTTTTTCTTGTTTTTGGGAGCAGACTTACTATTCTTTTTAGGTCTTGATTTTCTATTATTTGCCTTTCTTTCATCAAAAGCGAAGAAATCCTTTTGAGAGTTTCTTCTATCAGTTGGACTCTGTCGCACAAAGTCAACATCATCCATAGGGGATATTCTTTCACCTTTAAATGGCTGTGGCTTACTTGCAGGACGGTTAATCTTTTTCTTTATTTTGTTGGCCTTTTTATATTCCTTTTCTCGTTTTTTTCTTTCCTCAAGAGCCTTTTTCCGACGATATTCTTCCAGCTTGTTACCCTTGTTTGCCATTTAAACACCCCTTTCCTTTTAATTCTTTTGATTTAAACTCTTCTGATTTCTGCTCCTAAATTCCTCAAAGTAACATCGAAATCCTCATATCCTCTTTCAATGAAGTTTATTCCCTCAATCTCAGTTACACCTTGAGCCGTCAGTCCTGCAACCACAAGGGAAGCTCCACCACGAAGCTCCTTTGCACTTACCTTAGCACCAAAGAGGCTATCAACACCCTCCACTACTGCAACCTTACCGGCTACCTTAATGTTAGCACCAAGCTTTGTCAAGTCCTCAATATGCCTGTATCGACTTTCAAATATATTTTCTACAAAAACAGTAGTACCCATTGCTACTGTTGCCATAGACATCATTATTGCCTGTGCATCTGTAGGAAAGCCAGGATAAGGCATAGTTCTGACGGATTTAAAGGATTTTAGTCTTTCAGGGCAGTTGATTTTCAGTCTGCCCTCTTTTATTTCCACCACACATCCTGATTCTTCAAAGAGAGGAACAAGGGAATCAATGTGGCTTGATATTATTCCATTAAGTACAACATCCCCACCTGTAACGGCTGTACAAGCCATAAGGGTTGATGCTACAATTCTATCGGGTATAATGGTGTGTTCAGCAGGAGTGAGTTTATCCACACCGTAGATAACAATAGTTCCCTCTCCAGCACCGTAAATTTCTGCACCACATTTTACCAGATATTCGCAAAGGTCAGTAATTTCAGGCTCTCTTGCTGCATTGGAAATCACAGTTGTACCTTTGGCAAGAACAGCAGAAAGAAGAATATTCTCTGTTGCCCCAACACTTGGGAAGGGCAGGACAATCTTTGCCCCTCTTAGCCTATCCTTAACTGTACAGGAAATACAGCCAAACCTTTCGTCAATGGTAACACCCATTTTTCTAAGGGCATTAAGGTGCAAATCAATGGGTCTTGGGCCTAACTCACAGCCACCAGGGAAATACAGCTTAGCCTTGCCTGTACGGGCAATAATTGCTCCTAAAAATACTATTGAGGAACGCATTTCACTCATTAGATTTTCAGGAATGTCCCATCTGTTCATACCTGAGCTATCAACCACAATATGGTGGTTGCTGATTACTGCACTACAACCTAAATAACGGAGTATTCTAATTGCAGCATCTATATCGCTGATATGTGGGCAGGAATGTAACACACTTTCCCCTTTGCAGAGAAGTGTGGCAGAAAGGATAGGCAGAGCGCTATTTTTAGCTCCTTGAACATCAACCTGACCTTGTAATTTTCTTCCGCCCTCAACAATCAGCTTAGCCATACACAACACCCTTTATAAAATAATGAAACCATTGCTTCTTTATCTTATGAAGGGATAGTTTATTTGTTACTTACAGGGAAAGAACTTCCTCAACTACTTTATATATTCTCTCGTTGGCATCAACAATAGCCATTTTTCTTGCGTTTTGACTGTATTCCTCCAACACCTCTTTGCTCTGTAGAAGCTTGTCAACCTTTTGAATTATAGCCTGCGGAGTCAAGTCCTTTTCCTCAATAATTTCCCCTGCCTTTTTGTTAACAAGAGCCATAGCATTGTGGTACTGATGATTTTCAGCCACATTTGGAGAAGGAATAAGCACTGCAGGTTTACCCTGTGCCTGAATTTCAGAGAGGGTAATCGCACCTGCCCTTGAAACAACAACATCTGCTGCTGCAAGACAGGTTGCCATATTGTTAATATATTCCCTAATATCAAGATTATCACACTTGTCTATATCAACACCCTTTTCTTTTACAAGGTCTGGGAACCACTTGCCATACTGTCCGTAGGCGTGAATGTGCTGATACTTGCCGTCCTTACCACTTCTTGCAATAAGGTCAGCCATATTTTCATTGATTTTTCTTGCTCCCAATGAGCCACCAAAGGACAACACCACAGGACGGTCATCAAGACCAAGCTCCTGTCTTGCCTTTGTTTTGTCAGCAGAGAGGATTTCCTGTCTTACAGGGTTACCTGTTACAACAATTGGTAGTCCTTTATCAAGGTGCTTTTCAGCATCTGGAATTGCAAGCATAACCTTTTTTGCAAGCTTTGAAAGCATCTTTGTTGTAACCCCGGGAAAAGCGTTTTGTTCGTGAATAATAATTGGAACACCCAACTTTGCTGCTGTTCTAAGAACAGGACCACTTACATAGCCACCTGTACCAATAGCTAAGTCAGGCTTAAAATCCTTAATAATCTTTTTTGAAGCAAAGGAGGATGTAAACATCCTCTTTACAGTTTTTATGTTGTGTCCTATTGACTTAACATTCATACTTCTTTTAAAGCCACTAATTACAATAGGGCTAAACTTAAAGCCTGCCTGAGGAACAAGGCGTTCCTCCATACCACCCTTGTTACCCACAAAGAGAATTTCAGCATCAGGGCATTTACTTTTAACATACCCTGCAATAGCAAGAGCAGGATTTATATGACCAGCTGTTCCACCACCAGCAAAAAGTATTCTCATATTTTACACCTCATTAAATCTTTTCAATATTTGAATGTCGTGAAATTGAAAGCAAAACTCCCATCTGAGCAAGTAACATAATAAGGGAGCTACCACCGTAGGAGAAGAAAGGCAAGCTGATACCTGTATTTGGCAACCAGTCGGTAATAACCAAAATGTTTAGAATAACCTGAATACCAATCTGGGAGGTAAGACCAATTCCAAGTAGCTTACCAAAGTGGTCCCTTGCCCCAAGGGAAACTCTGATACCTCTCCAAATAAGCAAACCGAAAAGTAACAGTATTACAAAAGCACCAACAAGGCCAAGCTCCTCGCAAACAACTGCAAAGATAAAGTCGTTCTGAGGCTCTGGCAAATACAAATACTTCTGCCTTGAGTTGCCAAGGCCAAGTCCGAAAAGTCCACCTGAGCCAATGGCGTACATACCGTTTCTTGTCTGCCAGGTTGTTTGCCACATTTCTTCGGTGGTATAGACAAGAGCCTGACCCCAACCGTCCATTCGGGTCATAGCATAGCTAAGAAGTCCTGTTGCCCAACAGACAAGGGCAGCAACTATGGCAAAGCCTACAGCTATACCAAGCCATTTTAGCTTTATGCCACCTAAATATAACATCATAACTGTTAGTAGCAGCATAATAACAATACCAGAGTAATGTGGCTCAAGAAGTAGCAAAAATGCTGTACTTGCAAAAATTGCAGCTGCTGGCAATACGCCATATTTTATTGTATCCATTTTGTCCTTATACAGTGTACACCAATGGGCAAGGAATAAAATAATGGCAAACTTTGAAAATTCTGATGCTTGAACACCAAAACCTGCAACACCAATCCATCTATGGACACCATTCTGACCTGGAAGAACCAACACAAGTATAAGTGCCAAATAGGAAAGTCCCAAGAATATATAGGATGCAGGACGAAGATAACGATAGTCAACATAGGAAATGCAGAACATAATAACTATGCCCACAAGGGCAAATATCAACTGTCTTTTCAAATAATAAAGGCTATCGTCATTCCTATAATATGCGTAAGCATAGGAGGCTGAAAACATCATAATCAAGCCGATAACCACAAGTGCAAGAAGGATAATCAGAAAAGGCAGGTCAATTCCCATACCTATGTTAAAAAGTGCATGTCTCTTTTTTCCGTTTGGAGGAGATTTTTTGCTCTGCCTTGCACTACCTCTACCATAGCTATTTGACTGTCTTTGTCCTTCACTTGCTTTTCTTCTAAGAGATTCCGTTGACATTATACTCCTCCTTTCAAAATATACTAATAAATTTTATAGACCTAAAACTACAAGAGCTGTTACGATACCACAGAAAATAACAGCTACAAAGCTGAAAACTCCCACAATCTTCATTTCGCTCCAGCCACACTTTTCAAAGTGATGGTGGATTGGACTCATTTTAAAGAGCCTTTTACCGTGGGTAAGCTTAAAGTATGTTACCTGTAAAATAACAGAGAACATCTCAAGAATATAGATAAGTGCCATTGGGATTAAAATTACAGGCATATTCATTGAAAATGCAAGGGCACAAACAATACCACCAAGGAAAAGTGAACCTGTGTCACCCATAAACACCTTTGCAGGGTGGAAATTCCAAATTAAGAATCCAATGCAACCACCTGCAACTGCTGCTGAAAAAACAGTTGTTCCTGTACAGGCCATAATACTTGCAATAATCATATAAAATGCAGAAACAAAGAGAGTTTCTGAACCTACAAGTCCGTCAATTCCGTCTGCAAGGTTTACTGCGTTGACAATACCCACAATTACAATTACAGAAATAATGTAGTAGATAATTGCAAAAGAACCAAAATCAACTGTGCCTAAAAACGGAATATATGTTTTGCTACCATATCCGAAAAAGGCATTGATTACAACATAAGCAATAGCAATAGCAAACTGGAAACCCAGCTTTTGCTTTGCAGTTAAACCAAGGTTACGCTTTTTAACAACCTTAATGTAATCATCAAGAAAGCCAACTGCACCATAAAGCACAGCCATACCAAGGCTTACAAAAACCATAAAAACTTCCTTGCTAAAGGAATATCCTGTTGGCTCATACACATTACCTACAAAATATACCCCAAGGACTGAAATAATCACGGCAACCACAATACCGATAATGAACATAATTCCACCCATTGTAGGTGTTCCCTGCTTTTTCTTATGCCAAGCAGGACCAATGTCAAGAATTGTCTGACCGAACTTCATTTTGTGAAGTACAGGGATTAAAAACCTTCCGATTACTGCTGTAATTACAAATGAAATTGCAGCTGCACTAAATGACCAAATACCTGATGTCATTTCATCACCTCATTTTTACTTCTGTTGACAATATTGTCATTATTTTAACACATCATTGAGTAGCTCAATGACTTTTTTCAACTTAGCTTTACCTCCAATAAGTCCAGAGGCAACACATAAAACAGGAAAGACAGAAAACTCACTTTCCTTATTCATATAAACTCTACCCATTTCAAAGCCATACAATAGTTCAAAGCTTTTTGTATCCTTATGAGACTGCAAATTCAGTGCCATAACATCTGCGTTATGGTCAAACTGAGAAAAAGTAATGGCCTTGCCTCTGTATGCCCTGTTGGAGTATGGAACAACATAGGTTTCTGTATCTGACGACCTATGAATTTCATTGTCAAGCACCAACACAACCCTATCTATATCAAGGCTGACGCTACTTTCATTACATTTGGAAATTAGCTTTTTTATCAGCTTTACATCGGGACTTTTGCCCTTTAAAATAATTTCACCGTTAATCATTTACCTGCCCCTTTTTAGTCTGCAATAGCAGTCTGTGCCGCAAATGTAACTGTTACCACTGTACCCTCGCTAACCTTGGTTCCTGCCGGTACGCTCTGCTGGGTTGCTATGGAATCCCCTGTTGAAGATGCACCCTTTACAGAAATATTTAGTCCTATAGATGCAGCCACACTATTGACCTCATACACAGGCATATTTGTAAAGTCTGGAACTTCAACCTTTTCCTTAGTAGCCTCCTTGTCTGTATAAAGCACAACTGTGCCACCCTTTGGAACATAAGAACCTGTTTCCGGCATTTGAGCAACGATTTTCTCGCCCTCGCCTCTTACAACAGCCACAAGACCCTCTGTTTCAAGTCTGGAGGTTGCCTCCTGTGTTGTAAGTCCCACATATGTGTCTGCAATACTATCCATATTTTCAAGTTCTTCATCTGTATATTCAGTTTCAAGTCCAAGGTATGGCAAAATTTCTTCCATAGCCTTTGAGAATACAGGAGCAGAAACCTGTGAACCATAGTATGCTCCACCAACAGGTGTATCAAAGAAAATCAGAAGTGCGTACTTTGGGTCATTTGCAGGTGCATAGCCAACAAATGAAGCAATATAGTCGTCCTCTCCGTCATCGTTAAGGTCGATTTTCTTTTCAGAAGTACCTGTCTTACCTGCTACCTTATAGCCTGCAACATAACCAGCCTTAACACCACCCTGTTCAGAGTTGTGCATAAGTATTTCGTTGAGAATATCGGAAACCTCGCTGGAAACAACCTTTCTCTTAAAGGTAGTGTCAAAATTTTCAATAACATTACCCTTGCTGTCCTGAATTTGCTTTACAACATGAGGCTGAATAAGGTTGCCACCATTTGCAACACAGGAAACAGCCGTAACCATTTGAATAGGTGTAATGGAAAAGTTCTGACCAAATGAACCAACGGCAAGGTCAACAGCCCCCATTGAGCCGTCCTCAGAGAAGAATATATCCTCACTTTCACCTGGTAAGTCAATATCTGTTTTTTCTGAAAAACCAAAGGCTTGGTAATACTCCCAAAACTTTTCAGCACCAATTTTTGCACCAATCTGCATAAATGCAGGGTTACAGGAATTGATAACTGCCTGTTCAAAGGTTTGAGTGCCGTGACCACTTAAATCGTGACAGTGAATCAGTGTATCAACAACTGTCTCAGCACCGGAACAATAGAAGGTATCGTTTGGAGTAATTACACCTTCCTCAAGTCCCATTGCAGAGGTTACAATCTTAAAAACAGAACCTGGATAGTAGGTGTCGGAAATTGCCTTATTCCTCCACTGTTCAGAAACGGCCTTGTTGTATGCCTCTTCTTTTTTCTTCTTGTTGGTAATTTTGTTAATTTCATCTATAGCATTTTGATTTGTCAATGTATATGGGTCGTTAAGGTCAAAGCCGTTTACTGTTGCCATTGCTATGATTTCGCCGTTATTCACATCCATCATAACAGCACAACCACGGTTGTAAACATCGAAGTCAATAATATTCTGGGCCATATATTTTTCAAGTATAGCCTGAACATTCTCATCAATGGTAAGAACAATGTTGTTTCCGTTTTCAGCCTCAATATTCTGTTCATAGTCAAAAGGCATATCTGTTCCGTAGGAATTCTGAGCAGAAATCAGCCTGCCGTTTTTTCCTGACAGATACTTGTCGTACTGATACTCAACACCTGCCAGACCCTGACCGTCATCACCTGCAAAACCGATTACCGATGAGGCAAGGTCATTATAAGGATAGTACCTTTTGTAATCATCAAGCAACTGAATTACATTGTCAAGATTTTCATATTTATTAGAAATAGCCTCCTGCAACGCTATAATCTTATTTCTTTCCTCAGTTTCAATCTTTCTTTTAACGCTAACATAATAAGTGTTGCCCTTGGTTTCCTCGTATATGTCGCTATATTTTAAATCGAGAATTTCGGAAAGTTCCTTGGCAACATATTCTCTCTGTTCATCATCCTCAAAATAAGCAGGTGCCATAACCACACGCCAAACAGAGGCGCTCTGGGCAAGAACTCTGCCGTTTCTGTCATAAATAGTTCCACGCTTGGCAGAAATTTCTGTATCGTGCAACTGCTGTTCAACTGCCCTTTGGCTAAGCTCCTCACCCTTAACAATCTGTAAAAAAGCTATTCTGCAAAAAGAGGCACCAAAACCAAGAACAAGAATAATTGCGAGCAGAATTACTGTTCTCTGATGTAATTTTTGCTTAACACCCTTATTAGGCTTCGCCATATAATCTGCTCCTTTCTAATACGGAAAAAGAGTTAAGATTATGAATCTCAACTCCCCTTATCCTCTACAATCTTATTACACATTCCACCGACTTATGACCAAAGGGAGGCTATTGCATCTGCAATTTTGTCAAACAGAGTTTTCTCTGTATCGGTAATAACCTGTGCCTTATCCCCGTCGGAAAGCTCAATAAACACCTTCTGACCATTTGTTGCTTTACTCATTCCCAGCTGATTCTTTGCGTAATCATCAATAATTGATGGAGTATATTTAGCATCAACATTCATCTGCATCTGGGTATATGTACTCTGGCTGTTAGAAAGAGTTTCCTGCGCATCTTTAATCTGCTGATTAAGTTCAGTGAGCTGTGCCTGTCCATAGATAATAATAGCGAGTACAGCAACAACAATAGCAGAAAAAGCAAAACCTGTAACCAGCTTCGCAGTATTATACTTGCGTCTTTTTTTCTGTTCAATTTTTCGCTTTGGCATCTTGACAACCTTGTTTTCAGGCTTGCGAGGAATTCTTTGCAATTTTCTTGCAGAACTGCTGTTTCCGTCCTCAAACAAAGAGAAGTCATATGCTCTATTGTCGTTAACAAATGCCATATTCGCCTTCACCTATAATTACTATATAAAACATATTTTGCATATGCTGTCTAAATTTCTGATTATTCGTAAAATACTATATATACTAAACCTTAACCCTTTTGTAACACTATAGATTGTGGTTTGTTACAATAATTACATTACTGATATATTTTACTACATATATTAGTATTTGTCCATAGAAATAAAACAAAACTGTCATTTTACCTAAATTTTTTCGCAAATTCTCAGCTTTGCACTCCTACTTCTTGGGTTATTTTCTAACTCGGAATTATCAGCCTCTAATGGCTTACGATTTATGAGTCTTGCCTTTGGTAAATTTCCACAAACGCACACAGGGAAATCCTTTGGACAGGTACAGCCCTGACACCAGGACGCCATTTTTTTCTTAACAATTCTATCCTCAAGGGAATGGAATGTAATAACGGCAAGTCTGCCACCCTTTGAAAGCATCTCAAAGGCACTGTCAAGTCCCTTTTCAAGCTGGGTGAGTTCACCGTTTACCTCAATTCTCAAGGCTTGGAAGGTTTTCCTTGCAGGATGTCCTTCTCTCCTTACCCTTTGAGGTACGGAATTTTTGATAATTTCAGCAAGTTGGAGAGTTGTGGTAATCTCCTGCTGTTCCCTTGCCTTTATTATCCCCCTTGCAATAGAGGGTGCATTTTTGTCCTCACCATAGGTATAAATAATATCCCTTAGTTCCTCATAGCTTAAGGTATTAACAAGGTCGGCAGCTGTAGTACCACTTTGGCTCATTCGCATATCAAGTGGGGCATCCTTATGGAAGCTAAAGCCTCTTTCGTCAGTATCAAGCTGATGTGAGCTAACACCAATATCAAGAAGAACACCGTCAACCTCAAATATACCTCTCTCATTAAGGAGAGCCTTCATATCGCCAAAGCAACCCTTAACAATTACGGAGTTAGGTTCATTTTTAAATCTCTCACTAACTGTACGGATAGCATCAGGGTCCCTATCAATAGAGAACAGCTTACCGTACTTTAGCCTTTTCAGTATTTCTGCTGAATGACCGCCGCCACCTGCAGTACCGTCAACATAAATACCATTTTCCTTAATATTCAGTCCGTCAATGCACTGCTGTAGCATTACGGAAATATGGTTAAATTCCACAATTAAAACCTAAGGAGTTCAAGGGCATCTCCAATAAATTCCTTTTTCTGGATTGCCATAAACTCATCAAATTTATCCTTATTCCATACTTCTATTCTTGTGTCCATACCCACAACAACGGCCTCTCCCTCAATGGCACTATCCTCACGGAGCTTTTGGGGGATTTGTATTCTACCGGCTGAATTTGGGCTGACAAGGGTGGCTGCAGAAAGAAGTAAATATTGCAAAGCAAGTGCCTTGTTGGCAGGTAGGAGTCTAATTTGCTCCCTTAGCTTTGTAAATTCTTCAACAGACATAATTTGGATGTTGTCGGAAAAGCCACTTGTCACATAAAACTCTGTGCCAAGCTCCTCTCTGAACTTCTGTGGCAAAATAATTCTGCCTTTTGAATCAACTGAATGTACTGTTGTCCCTGAAAACATAATATATTGCCACCTCCATTTTAGTCTTTTAGCGACACATCAGCACCTTTCACAACATAAAACGCCACAAAAAGACACTTAATGCCACTTGTACACATTATTATATACCATACGACAGAATATTGCAAGGCAAAGGAAGATATTTTTTAAAATTTTTATTTCCAACAAAGGCAAAAAAGACCACTACCATTACGGTAGTGGTCATAATCCTAAAATGAAACGGAATTATCCCTTTTTAGAAGAAGCCTTTAGGTCCTGACGAGTCTTTCTTACCTCATTTGTCATAGCAGTAAGAGTTTCGTCAGTTCTCTTCATAATATCCTCAACATAGTCATTGGCAACGTGCTTAATGTCCCCAGCCTTCTTCTTAGCATTAGTAAGGATTTCGTTAGCCTGAGCCTCAGCAGCCTTTACAATTTCGTGCTCCTCAACAAGAGCCTTCTTTGTTTCTTCGCCTTTGCGAACAATCTTCTCGGCCTGCTTCTTAGCTTCTGCAAGAATCTGGTTTCTGTCGGCAACAATGCCCTTTGCCTGGCTAAATTCTGTAGGGAAGGCTTCCTTTAGCTCATCAAGAATATCAAGGACAGTTTCTGTGTCAATAACAGCCTTGCCACCAGTAAGAGGAAGAACCTTTGCCTCGTTCATCATATCCTCTAATTCGTTAATTAAATCATCCACTCTCATCTTAGTTTACTCCTTTTAATCTGTTATAAATTTTGTCATAAAGACAGGCAGGAACAAAATCACTTATATCTCCACCAAAGGACGCCACCTGTTTAACCATACTTGAACTCAGATACATATACTGGGAATTGGTGGTTAAAAAAATGGTTTCCAGCTCCGGATTAAGCTTTTTGTTGGTAAGCGCCATCTGAAATTCGTACTCAAAGTCCGATACAGCTCTAAGGCCCTTAACAATGGCAACTGCCTTTTTCTCCTTGGCATAGGTGGCAAGAAGACCGTCAAAGGACACAATCTCAATGCCCTTTATATCCTGGGTTGCCTCCCTTAACAGGTCAATACGCTCTCTAATAGAAAAGCTGGGCTGTTTGCTTGGATTCACCAATACAGCTACAATAACTTTGTCAAACATTTTTGATGCTCGTCTGATTATGTCCATATGACCTAATGTAACGGGATCAAAGCTACCGGGACAAATTGCAATTTTCTCCATTTTCTTCCTCCGGCAATTCTTCCTTATCCTAATCTTTAATACAAAAGCTACTTACTATTATTTTACCATAGCGATACTGTCTGTCAAGACAAAATTCGCTATATTTTTCAAATATTTTTTCATCAATAGGATGTTCGCATAGAATTATTCCTGTATCCTTCATATTTTCGCACACTAAAGGAAAGACCTCCTCCAAAAGTCCTTTCCTATAGGGTGGGTCAAGAAAGGCAATATCAAAGGGTTCTCTGTTACTTCTAAGGAAGGAAGTTGCACTTCCGGAAACCACTCTGATTTTACTGTCAAAGCCACAGGTACTTACATTTTCTTTAATGACGCCTAATGCTTTTTTACTGCTATCAACAAGGACAGCTTCCTTTGCACCTCTTGACACAGCCTCAATTCCCATTTGTCCGCTACCAGCAAACAAATCAAGAAATCTTCTGCCCTCGATACCAAACTGCAAAGCAGAGAATACACCCTCCTTTACTCTATCGGTGGTTGGGCGAACATCAACGCCCTCAAGGGTTTTCAGTCTTTTGCCCTTGGCAATTCCTGTAATCACTCTCATAATCATCACCATTTTTATATTATCACAAAAGAACGCAAAACACAATATTTCTTTTTCTGACAATTTTTTAGTCTTTATTGTGGAAGTAGTTATAAACCTCCATAGCGCTATTCTTGTTCATTTTGGGAGCAGAAAGCAATTCCTCATAGTCTGCCTGGCTAATATTTTTTATAGTTCTAAAATATTTTAGCAAAGCCTTTGCCCTTTCCTGCCCCACTGTTGGAATATCTGTAAGGGAGCTTTTAAAGGTGTTCATACTTCGCCTTTGCCTTTGGTAGCCAATGGCAAAACGGTGAACTTCCTCTTGAATTTCACTTATAAATGTAAAGAGCTTTCTCTTTCTGCTAATGGCAATTTCTCCTGCATCTGACACAATGCCCCTTGTTCTGTGGTGGTCATCCTTAACCATACCAAACACAGGAATATCGCTGTGGTGTTTTTTCATAACAGGAAGAACAGCATTAACCTGACCCTTGCCACCATCAAGCAAAATCAAGTCAGGCTTTCTTCCAAAAAACTCATCCTCTGCCTTTTCAAGCTCATTGAGTCTTCTGTCAATAACCTCTGCCATAGATGCGTAATCGTCCTGACCTTCAAAGCTTTTAATTTTAAACTTTTTATAGCCACTTTTATTCTTCTTGCCCTTTTCAAACACAACCATTCCACATACATTTTCTGTGCCACTAAAATTACTATTGTCATAGGCCTCAATGTATTCTGGAATTTTATCAAGGCCCAAAACTTCCTTTAGCTCCTGCAAAACGCTATATTCCCCTGTGGTACTTCCCTTTTTCTGGGCAATTCTCTCCATAGCATTTTTCCTGCACATATCCACAAGGTGCTTTTGCTCTCCCCTTTGTGGAGTGAGAACATAAACTCTGGAGCATCGTTTCTCTGTCAGCCATTTTTCAAGAAGGTTGCTATCCTCAAGCTCTCTGTCAAGGGTAATTTGCCGTGGCACATCATCACGAATACTGTAATATCTTGTGACAAACTCCGTCATAAGCTCCTGCTCATCATCTCTGTTATCCACAAAGAAATGCTCTCTGTCAAAGAGTCTGCCATCCTTAAAACGAAAAACCTCAAAGGCACCCTTTTCTCCGTCTGTGGCATAGGCTATAACATCCTTTTCTTCAACCTTTATATCCACAACCTTTTGTCTGTCGTTCATCTTTTTAACAGCATCAATTCTGTCACGAATTTTAGCTGCTCTTTCAAAGTCCAAATTCTCGGCACAACGGTTCATTTCCTCAGTCATTTTTTCTATAGACGAGGAAGTGCCACCCTTTAGAAAATCAAGGGCAGAATCAATATGCTCGTTATACTCCCTAAGCTTCATTTTCCCTCTACAGGGGGCGCAACATTGTTTTATATGGTAGTTAAGGCAGGGCCTTGCCTTGCCAAAATCCTCTGGAAAGCGTCTGCTACAGGTAGGGAGCTTAAAAATCTTAATTGCCTCGTCAACTGCATTTTTCACATAGTAGGAGCTTTTGTATGGTCCTATATAAGTTGCGTTGCTGTCGTCCTGTTGCAAGGAGTAAGAAATCCTCCTCCATTTATCACCTGTAACCTTAATATAGCTATAGCCCTTATCATCCTTTAACAGAATGTTGTACTTGGGGGTGTGCTGTTTAATTAGGGAACATTCAAGAATAAGTGCCTCAAACTCGCTGTCAGTAATGATGTAGTCAAAATCATCAACATTACTAACCATTTGGCGAACCTTTTCCATATGGTTATTTTGAGAGCCAAAATACTGACTAACCCTGTTTTTTAGAGCCTTAGCCTTGCCGATATATATGATATTGTGGGATTTATCCTTCATAATATATACTCCTGGTAGCTTTGGCAAAGCCATAGCTTTTTTTCTAAGCTCCTTAATATCCACAATATCACCTCCACTTTATTATACCAATCAACATATAAAAAAATAAAGGGCGATAAAATCGCCCTTAGGAAATTCAAAAATTAAAGTCCTGTAAAACCGGATTCTACAAGAGCAACAATACCCTCTGTTGCATCCTTTTCATCTGAACCGTCAGCAATAATCTTAATTGTTGTACCACCTACAACACCAAGGGAGAGAACACCAAGAAGGCTCTTGCCACTTACTCTTCTTTCATCCTTTTCTACCCATACAGTAGATTTGTACTCGTTAGCTTTCTGAATGAAAAATGTTGCTGGTCTGCCTCTAAGACCTGCTTTGTTCTGAACCACTACTTCCTTTACATACATTTCTGAAAACCCTCTCTTGTCTTTCAAATTAACCTTGACTATCAGCAGTTGCCTGCCAATTCACCAAATTTATATTTCATACTTTAAATGTATTATAACCTTTAAAAAGTTTCTTTTCAACCTTATTTTTAAAATTCGTACCCATACACATCTTGAGGGAAAATAAAAATCAGTTTGTTGTGCATTACGACGAAAACTACTGATAGATTTTGTACTTACATCACAAGTATTTTGCCATAATTTGCTATTACTCTGACTTATCCTCTCTACTTCTCATATAATCGTCAAGAAAAGCCTTGTCTTTGTCACTAAGATTTGTATTTTCCAGCATATCGGGTCGCTTATTAAGAGTGTTAATAAGTGAGTGCTGATGCCTCCACTTATCCACATTTTCGTGATGACCACTCATAAGCACAGGTGGAACCTCTCTATCTCGCCAAAGCTGTGGTTTGGTGTACTGTGGGTACTCCAAAAGTCCATTGTAATGACTTTCCTCTGTAAAACAGGCATCATCAGAAAGGACACCCTTTGTCATTCTTGAAATAGCATCAACAAATACAAGAGCAGGTAACTCGCCACCTGTCAAAACATAATCACCTATTGAAATTTCCTCATCAATATATTGGTCAATTACCCTTTGGTCAACGCCCTCATAATGGCCACAAAGGATGCATATATTGTCATAGTCTGAAAGTTCAATAAGCTTTTGCTGAGTCAGAGTTTTACCCTGTGGCGACATATAGATAAAATGAGGTTTGGTTTCAAGCTGACGGCAAATATCCTCATAGCAAAGAGCTATTGGTTCACACTTCATCACCATACCCATACCACCACCATATGGGGTATCATCTACCCTTTTATGCTTGTCAAAGGCATAGTCACGAAGCTGATGGGTGTTGATGTCAAGAATTCCCTTTTTCCTTGCTCTGCCAATAATACTTTCCATTAGAACAGAGTCGCACATTTCAGGAAACAGGGTTATTATATCAATCCTCATTGAAAAGTCCCTCCATTGGTTCAATAAGGATAAGCTCCCTATCAACATCAACAGATTTTACAATATCATCAATTTTAGGGATGAGAACCACACCTCTGTCACCCTCAACTTGATACACATCATTAGCACCTGTACGGAGAACATCAGTAACCTTGCCATAAAGGGTGTTATCGTTAACATTCCTAACCTCACAACCAATAATATCCTGAACGAAGTACACATCATCAGGAAGTGGGCAGTCATTTCTATCCATATACAGCACCTTGCCAACAAGAGGCAAAACATCATCAATATTTTCAATGTCCTTTATCTTCATAAGGGCAATATTTTTGTGTGGTCGGCTTTTAACAACAAGCTTTTCCTCCCCCTTGCTGTCAAGGTAGAGCTTTTTAAAATATGAGAAGAACTCACCACTGTCGCACCAAAGCTCCACTCTAACCTCACCACGAATACCGTGAGTGCCTACAATTTTTCCAATCTCAAGAAATTCCTTTTTCATAACAAAACTCCTGTATCAAGAACTTTTTAATATTCTATCACAAAAGCTAAACTTATTCAACACAGCAAAGATAAAAACTTTCCAACTTAAAATGGAGTTACAATTTCATATTTATAAATTTTTCTTAAGAATGGTTAAAGAGTTTATGTTCAAGTTCTTGCAACTTATTTATTTATATGATAAAATGATAGAGTGTGTAGCAATGCACTATTATACATATATTGGTGATTACTATGAAAAAGAAAGCAATCGGTGTTTTTGACTCCGGTCTTGGGGGACTTACTGCTGTAAAGCAGATGCTAAAGGTTCTGCCAAATGAGGATATTATCTACTTTGGAGATACAGGCAGAGTACCCTATGGCAACCGAAGTAACAAAACAATCAAAAAATATGCAATTCAGGACGCAACATTTCTTCTCCACCACAATGTAAAAATGGTGGTAGCTGCCTGTGGCACAGTTTCCTCTGTAGCAGGGGATTTAAAGGACACTTTGGGCGTACCATACACAGGGGTTGTAAACCCAACTGTTTATACAGCAGTAAAGGTGACTAAAAACAAAAAAATCGGTGTTATTGGCACAAGTGCAACTATTGCAAGTCACAGCTACAAAAAGCGAATTTTGGAGGAGCATCCTGACTACCAAGTGTTTGAGCAGGATTGTCCACTTTTTGTACCACTGGTTGAAAATGGCTTTGTTGACAAGGCTGACCCCATTGTTCACCTTACAGTTGAAAGATACTTACAGCCACTTATAAATGAGGGTGTTGACACACTTATTATGGGTTGCACACACTATCCAATTTTAAGGGACGCAATACAAGAGGTTATGGGGGAAAATGTCACCCTTATTGACAGCGGAATGGAAACTGCATACTACGCAAAAAAGGTTCTTAAAAGAGAGGGTATGCTTTCCAAAGACGGAGAACAGGGCAACTGCCAGTTCTATGTCAGCGATACCCCTGATAATTTTGAAAAGGTTGCAGAAATTTTTCTCGGTCAAAATATTGACCACACAGTACAACAGATAAATATTGAGGACTACGCAAAATGAGTAAGGAAAAGAATTATCTTATAACACTAATTGCTTCTCAAGAGGCTGGTGGCGAAAGGGACGAAATGACCTTTACTGCCCCTGGTGAATACTACGAAGAAAATGGTGTTAGGATAGTAAAATACAAGGAATATTCAGAGGAAAGTATGACGGACAGCCACTACTCACTGAACACAATCAAGGCTTTCTCTGACACAAAGGTGTCGGTTCTTCGTGAGGGTGAACATACCACAAGGCTTTTTCTTGAAAAAGACAAGGAACACCATTGTCACTACAGAACTCCTATGGGGGATTTGATGTTCAATGTGCTTTGCACAAGGCTCCACAACAATTTATCCGAAAACGGTGGAACACTTGAGGTTGTTTACAGCCTTAGCCTTAACGGTCAAAGTATGAGCCACAACCGTTTTCACCTTACAGTTAAAGAAAATTAAAAGAATTTTAAGATAGAAAAGGGAAGTTATTATGTCAAAAACAGCTATGCTGGCAAAACAGCAAATGAAGGATGTTATTACATCAGCAATAGAAAAGGCAATAAAAGAGGGAGCTCTGCCACAGGGAGATATTCCAGAGTTTATTATTGAAACTCCGGCAGACAAAACAAACGGCGACCTTGCAACAAATGCTGCAATGGTATCTGCAAAGGCCTTTAGAATGCCACCATTTAAGATTGCACAGGCAATAAAGGAGAATATCTCCTTAGAGGGAACACTCTTTACAAAGTTTGAAACAGCAGGTCCTGGGTTCATTAACTTCTTCCTCTCCCCAACATACTATGCAAGGGTGCTAAAGGAAGTTGAACAGGAAAAGGATGACTTTGGAAAAAGCAACTTTGGTAACGGAGAAAAAGTTATGGTGGAATTTGTTTCTGCCAACCCAACAGGCCCTATGCATATGGGTAATGCAAGAGGTGGCGCTCTTGGTGACTGCCTTGCATCTGTTCTTGAAAAGGCTGGTTATGATGTTTGGAGAGAATTCTATGTAAACGATGCCGGTAATCAGATTGAAAAGTTTGCTTGTTCTCTTGAAGCAAGGTACTTGCAGATTTATGACAGCACAGTTCCTTTCCCAGAGGACGGCTATCAGGGTGAGGACATTAAGGACCTTGCTAACCTTTACAATGACGAAAACGGCGACAAGCTACTTTCAGTAACCTCTGAAGAAAGGAAACAGGCTCTTGTTGATTTTGCTTTGCCAAGGAACATCAGCAAGATGCAAGCCGATATGGCTAAGTACAAAATCACCTATGATAAGTGGTTTTTTGAAAGTGAGTTACACAACAGTGGTGCTGTTAAAGAGGTTGTGGACATCCTCACAGAAAAGGGTTTAACTTA
>JBGUUL010000106.1:0-13504 GCA_045133515.1 Ruminococcus sp. | reverse complement strand
GAAATAGCCATTAGCATACCGGCTATTCCTGATATATACCAATACTTAATAATGTTGGTGTAGTCAATTACAGAAAATGCAATTGCCCCTATAATGCCAATCATTACAGCAAAAAATTGAGATTTAAGGTAGTTACTGTCAGTTGCTCTTTGTAGGCTGAATATCAGCAAAAAGCTATAGGCAGTAGCTGATATGGTAAGTAGCCACAACACCTTGTCAGTATTTTTTATATAGTCCTTGACTGTATTTATTAAATTATGAATTTTTGCCACCACCTTTCCTAAACTATTATAATAAAAAATATTTATATTATCAAGATAATTTTCTAATTTTTAATTATAATTCTTTAAAGGTAATTTTCTTTAGAAATAACTATGATATAATACAAATGTATATCTATGCAAAAGTAAAAGGGGTTGTTATAATGCTAACTGATATTGAAATTGCTCAGCAGGCTAAATTAAGACTAATTAAGGATGTAGCTGCTGATTTAAACATCAAAGAAGAAGAACTTGAACCATATGGCAGATATAAGGCTAAGCTTTCTGATGAACTTGCCAACAGGCTAAAAGATAAGGAAGATGGTAAGCTTGTTTTAGTAACTGCTATCAATCCAACTCCTGCAGGTGAGGGTAAGACAACTACATCTGCTGGTCTTGGTCAGGCTATGGCAAAAATCGGTAAAAAGGCTATTATTGCTTTGCGTGAACCATCCTTAGGTCCTGTGTTTGGTATTAAAGGTGGCGCAGCTGGTGGTGGATATGCTCAAGTACTACCAATGGAGGATATTAACCTTCATTTTACAGGGGATATGCACGCCATTACATCTGCTAACAATCTATTATGTGCAATGCTTGATAATCATATGCAACAGGGTAACGAACTTGGCATTGATCCAAGAAGAATTTTAGTTAAAAGATGCCTTGATATGAACGACAGAGCTTTGCGTAATGTTGTAGTTGGTTTAGGTGGCAAAGTTAATGGTGTTCCAAGAGAGGACGGCTTTATTATCACAGTTGCATCTGAGGTAATGGCAATTCTTTGTCTTGCAAGTGATATTGTTGATTTAAAGAATCGTTTTGGTAACATTCTTGTTGCTTATACCTATGACAACAAGCCAGTATATGCAAAAGATTTAAAGGCAGAGGGTGCTATGACTGCACTTATGAAGGACGCTATAAAGCCAAATCTTGTACAAACTCTTGAGGGAACTCCTGCTATTGTTCACGGTGGTCCATTTGCTAATATTGCTCACGGATGTAACTCAGTTCGTGCAACACAGCTTGCTCTTAAGCTTGCTGACTACACAATTACTGAAGCTGGTTTTGGTTCTGACCTTGGTGCAGAAAAGTTCCTTGACATCAAGTGCAGATATGCAGGTCTTGCTCCTTCTTGTATTGTTATTGTAGCAACCTGTCGTGCTTTAAAATATAACGGTGGTGTTCCAAAGGCTGAAGTTGGTGAACCAAACATTGATGCTCTTAAGGAAGGCATTGTAAACCTTGGCGTTCACATTGACAATATGCGTAAGTATGGTGTGCCTGTTGTTGTAGCAATCAACCGTTTCTATACTGATTCAGAGGAAGAACTTAACTTCATTGAAGAATATTGTCACAACAAGGGTGCAGAGTTTGCCCTTTCCGATGTATTCTGTAATGGTGGTGAAGGTGGCATTGACCTTGCTAAAAAGGTAGTTGAAGCTTGTGAAAAGCCATCTGACTTTAAGCTCCTTTATGAAGATGAACTGACAATTAAGGAAAAGATAAATAAAATTGCAACAGAAATTTATGGTGCAGATAAAGTTAACTTCACCACAAAAGCAGAAAAGGCTATTGCCGACATTGTTGCTCTTGGTGGGGACAAGCTACCTGTTTGTATTGCAAAAACACAGTATTCTCTTTCAGATAACCCTGCACTTCTCGGTGCTCCAAAGGGTTTTGAAATTACAGTTAGAGATGCAAGACTTTCAAACGGTGCAGGATTTGTTGTTGTTTATACAGGTGACATTATGACAATGCCTGGACTTCCAAAGGTACCTGCTGCAAACAGAATTGATGTTGATGAAAATAGTACAATTAGTGGGCTGTTCTAATGGTATTTAAAACTAAGAACGTCCAGGAAACAGAACAGATTGCTGAAAGATTAGCAAAGCACCTAAAGGGTAATGAGGTTATTGCCTTTTTCGGTGGATTAGGAATGGGTAAAACTGCTTTTACAAGGGGTTTATGTAAGGGTCTTAACTTCCCAGATGGTGTTAACAGTCCAACATTTTCCCTTGTAAATCAGTATGATGCTGACTTTACTGTCTATCATTTTGATATGTACCGAATCAATACCTATGACGATTTGTATTTTACAGGCTATTTTGATTATTTGGACACAGCTATTCTCGTAATAGAGTGGAGTGAAAATATTGAAAATGCCTTACCCGATGATTATATCAGAGTAGAAATATCAAAGGGCGAAAATGATGACGACAGGATAATTAAGATTGAAGGAATTGAATTTTAATGAAAATTCTTGGTATTGATACCTCTGCCAAAACTGCCTCTGTTGGCTTGGTAGAGGATAACAATATAATTGATGATTTATTTATAAACGAAGGCTTAACTCATAGCGAAACTTTAGTTCCTATGATTGATGAAGTTCTAAAAAGAAATAATCTTAAAATAGAAGATATTGATGCCTTTGCAGTTAATAATGGCCCTGGTTCATTTACAGGAATTAGAATTGGTGTTGCTGTAGTTAAAGGTTTAGTTCTTGAAAACAACAAGCCTTGCTATGAGGTAAGTACACTTGACTCTATTGCTTATAATTGCAAGGATAAAAATGGCATTGTAGTTGCTACAATGGATGCAAGAAGAAACCAGGTCTATAACGCCATTTACAAGGCTGAAAACAATGTACTTACAAAGATTGTTGATGACAGATCTATCCTTATAAATGAACTTTTTGAGGAAATCTCGTCATACAATTCAGAAGTATATATTGTTGGAGATGGACAAAAGAATGTCCAGGATTATTATAATGAAAATAATCTTAACAAGGATAATTTTGTCTATCCGGAATATTTAAAAAATTTACAAAAGGGTTCAAACACTGCTTTACTTGCGTTTGAAAATCTTGATAACAGTAAAACAGGGGAGAGCATACTTCCAAGTTATCTAAAATTATCTCAAGCAGAGCAGGAATTAAGAAAGAAAAAGGGTGAATAAAATGATAGCTTTAGGTTGCGACCACGGTGGATTGGACATTAAGAATGCAGTAATAAAATATTTAGAAGAAAATAATATAGAATACAAGGACTACGGCTGTTATACAACTGACAGTGTTGATTATCCAGAATATGCTTACAAGGTGGCTACAGTTGTTGCATCAGGTGAGGCTGAGCTTGGTATTCTTTGCTGTGGTACTGGTATTGGTATCTCAATGGCAGCCAATAAGGTTAAGGGCATTAGAGCAGCAGTTGTTAGTAATGAATTCTGCGCTGAAATGACAAGACGCCATAACAATGCAAATATCCTCTGTATGGGTGGTAGAGTTTCAACAGAAGAAGAAGCTGTAAAGTATGCAGATATTTTCCTCAACACTCCATTCGAGGGTGACAGACACACAAAAAGAGTTGATATGATTACCGCCATAGAGAACGGTACATTCAGTTTGTAATAGGAGGCTTCGTAATGGAAAATCAAGTTACAATTTTTGATCATCCACTTATTCAACACAAACTTACACTTATGAGAGATGAAGAAACAGGCAGTAAGCTGTTTAGGGAGCTTGTGTCTGAAGTTGCTATGCTTATGTGCTATGAAGCAACCAGAGATTTGCCACTGAAAGAGGTTACTGTAAAGACACCTCTTACAACAACAAACTCTAAGGTTATAGCAGGCAGAAAGTTAGCTTTTGTGCCAATTCTTAGAGCAGGTCTTGGTATGCTTGATGCTATGCTTGAGATGGTACCTGCTGCAAAGGTTGGCCATATTGGACTTTATCGTGATGAAGAAACACATCAGCCTGTTGAATACTACAACAAGCTACCTGCTGATATAGAGGAGAGAGATGTATTTGTCCTTGACCCAATGTTGGCAACAGGTGGAAGTGCAGTTGATGCTATTTCTATAATTAAAAAGTATAATCCTCGTTCCATAAAGTTCCTCTGCATTATTGCTGCACCAGAGGGAATTAAGGCTCTGACAGAAGCACACCCTGATGTACAGGTTTACTGTGCAGCTAAGGATGAAGGCCTTAATGAGAATTGCTACATAGTTCCAGGTCTTGGCGACTGCGGCGATAGAATTTTTGGCACAAAATAAATAGCTATAGTTACAAATTATCCCCCATAAATTAGTTCTTCTAACTTATGGGGGATTTATCTATAAATAAAAAGCCCTTCAAAAATGAAGGGCAAAAACTTAGTCTATTTGATGGTCACAATATTCACAAATCATATTGTTATTTTTGTTGTAATAGTATTTTGGAAGGTAATGCTCCTTATTGACAACGCATCTTGGATTGGAACATACTTTTTCGGAAATCTTCTTTTCGTTATTATTTGTAAAGAAGTAATCCTTATCCTCAAGAAGTAGCATAATAAGTGCCATTCTTCCATACATACCATATACAGCTTGTTTGAAGTAACAGGCTCTTGGGTCGTCATCAACCTCAACTGCAATTTCATCAACTCTTGGCAGAGGATGTAGTATAATCATATCATCCTTTGCATTTTTCATTTTTTCGGCATCAAGAACATAAATACCTTTCTGAGCCTCATATTCTTCAGCAGATGCAAAGCGTTCAGCTTGTATTCTTGTCATATAAAGAACATCTAAGTCAGAAATATTATCCTGTAGGTTATCCACTTCAACATATGGGCAACCTGACTTATCCATAATATCCTTGATGTAATCAGGAAGTCTTAAATCTTTAGTAGAAATAAGAACAAATGAGTTACCCTCAAAGTGGCACATTGTTTTAATTAAGGAATGTACTGTCCTTCCGTTTTTTAAGTCGCCACAAAGACCAATTTTAAGATGATTAAGTCTGCCCTTTTCATAGGATAAAGTGACAACATCTGTTAATGTCTGTGTAGGGTGGAGGTGACCACCATCACCAGCATTTATAACAGGAACATCACTATAGAGGGATGCAGCCTTTACAGAACCCTCAATAGGATTTCTCATTGCTATAATATCAGCATAACCACTAATAATTGTAACTGTATCCTTAAGGCTTTCACCCTTTGCAACAGATGAATTTTGAGGATTATCAAAACCGATAATCTTTCCACCAAGTCGCATCATAGCAGTTTGAAATGACATCTGGGTTCTTGTTGATGGCTCATAAAAAAGAGTTGCCATGATTTTACCATCACATACATGGCTATATTTTTCTGGGTTCTCTTTAATCTTACCAGCTAAATCAATGGTTTGCTGCAACTGAGAAAAGGTTAAGTCCTCCAGATCTATAACATGTCTGTGTTTCATGACAAGCTCCTTCCAAATATTCAAAATTGGTGCCGGTGACCGGACTCGAACCGGTACGATATCGCTATCGGTGGATTTTGAGTCCACTACGTCTGCCAATTCCGTCACACCGGCAAATTTTTACCGTAGATTATTATACTATAGTTTTCTTATAATTGCAAGTATTGTTTTTAATCTTTATTACTGTAAATTGCTATAATATTTGGCATAAATTTTTGCGAAATTTCAACATATAGTATAAAATTATTGTTTTAAACATATTTGTTGTGGATTTTTGTTGATTAAATTTAGGTTTTGTTATATAATAATATCGTGTTTTTTGAAACAGTTTAGTTTGTTAAATAATATGTTTTTCATATTTAGGAGGATTATACAATGGAAAGAAAAGAACAGCTTTACGAAGGCAAGGCAAAAAGAGTTTTTGCTACAGAAAACCCTGATTATTGTATTGTTTCTTACAAGGATGATGCAACAGCTTTTAATGGCAAAAAGAAGGGCACAATTCTCGGCAAGGGCGTTGTTAATAACAGAATGAGCAATTTTATGTTTAAGATGCTTGAGGAAAAGGGCGTTAACACACATTTTGTTGAGGAACTTAACGATAGAGATGCAGTAGTTAAAAAGGTAGAAATTGTACCTCTTGAAGTTATTGTTAGAAACAGAGCTGCAGGTTCTTTCTCAAAGAAGTATGGTGTTCCTGAGGGTTCTGACCTTGCTTCTCCTATTTTGGAATTTGACTACAAGTGTGACCCACTTGATGACCCACTTGTAAATAACTATCATATTCTTGCTCTTGGTCTTGCAACTCAGGAAGAAATCGACAAGATTTCCGAAATGACTCTTCGCATCAACGAAATTATGATTGAGTTCTTTAAGGAATGTAATGTTGAGCTTGTTGACTTTAAGCTTGAATTTGGTCGTTTCCACGGCGATATCGTTTTAGCTGACGAAATTTCTCCTGATACTTGTCGTTTCTGGGATCTTGATACCCACGAAAAGCTTGATAAAGACCGTTTCCGTCGTGATATGGGTGGCGTTGAAGAAGCTTATGCTGAAATGATGAGAAGAATTGGCTTAGCTGAATAATTCTGTTTCTTTTTATCATATTATATTACTTGGATGGTGACTCCCTTGAGTTTTAATTTTAACAACTGTGTTTCAGAGGGCATTCACGAAGAATGTGGTGTCTTTGGTATTTATGGTAATGACGCAATTAAACCTGCCTACGCTTGTTATAATGGACTTTTAGCATTACAGCATCGTGGACAGGAAAGTTGTGGCATAGCTGTAAGTGATTGCGGTGTTATTGATTATCACAAGGATATGGGTTTAGTAACCGAGGTTTTCAACAATAAAACACTTGATAAATTAGACGGACAGATTGCAGTTAGTCATGTCCGTTACTCAACTGCAGGCGGCTCTGTGCGTGAAAACTCACAGCCGCTTGTTATGCGTTATAAAAAGGGTACAATTTCAATTGCACATAATGGTAACCTTACCAATGCTGTGGAAATTAAGCGTACCTTGGAACGCAGAGGTGCAATTTTTCAGACTACAATAGATTCAGAAGCTATTGCATATGTTATTGCAAGAGAAAGACAAAAGGTTCACTCAATAGAAGAAGCTGTAAGAAACACTATGAACACTATTGAAGGTGCCTATTGCCTCCTTGTAATGAGTCCACGAAAGCTGATTGCAGCAAGGGACCCAAATGGCTTCAGACCTCTATGTATCGGCAAGGTAGGTAATTCATATTGCTTTGCAAGTGAATCCTGCGCTCTTGACGCCTGTGGTGCTGAATTTGTCAGAGATGTTCTTCCTGGAGAAATCATTATTGTTGATGAAAATGGTTTGAGAAGTGACAAAACCCATTGTGGTAAGAAAAAATCAATTTGTATTTTTGAATACATATACTTTGCTCGTAGTGACAGCAACATTGACGGAGTTTCCGTCTATGAATCAAGAAAGGAAGCAGGTCGCATCCTTGCAAAATGTCATCCGGTTGAAGCTGACCTTGTAATTGGTGTTCCTGAATCCGGTATTGATGCCGCTATTGGCTATAGCGAGGAATCAGGTATTCCTTATGAAAAAGGCATCGTAAAAAATAATTATATCGGCAGAACTTTCATCAAGCCTACCCAAGGCGAAAGAATGAAAAGTGTCAAAATAAAACTTAATCCTTTGAGTTCAATCAAAGGTAAAAGAGTTGTTGTAATTGATGACTCTGTTGTAAGAGGAACTACTGTTGACCGTATTGTCACAATGCTCCGTGATGCTGGTGCAAAGGAAGTTCATATGAGAATTTCCTCACCACCTTTTATGTGGCCTTGTTACTATGGTACAGATATTCCGTCCCGTGGTGAGCTTATTGCTTGTAACCACACTATAGAAGAAATTAGAGAAATCAGTGGTGCTGATACCTTTGGTTATCTTCCTGTAGAACATCTTCCAGAGCTAACATTTTCTAATGAAGAAAATTTCTGTCAAGGATGTTTCACAGGCAAATATCCTGCCAATATTACTCGTGAACACCTAAAGGGTAAAGAGCGTGGCGGTATGAATTTTTAAAATTATATTGAGGAGAAGAAATAATGAGTAAAGAATGTTACGAATCCCCATTGTCTTCAAGATACGCAAGTAAGGAAATGAAGTATATCTTCAGTCCTGATATGAAGTTCCGTACATGGAGAAAGCTATGGATAGCCCTTGCTGAAAGTGATATGGAACTTGGTTTACCTGTTACTCTGGAACAGATTGATGAGCTAAAGGCTCACGCAGATGACATTAACTATGAGGTAGCAGAGGAGAGAGAAAAGCTGGTAAGACACGATGTTATGAGCCATGTTTATGCATATGGTAAACAGTGTCCAAAAGCTAAAGGCATTATTCATCTTGGTGCAACCTCCTGCTATGTTGGTGACAATACCGATATTATCATTATGACCGAGGGACTTAAGCTTGTAAGAAACAAGCTTGTTACAGTAATTCGTGAACTATCTGCATTTGCTGATAAATACAAGGATTTACCAACACTTGCATTTACACACTTCCAGCCTGCACAGCCAACAACAGTTGGTAAAAGGGCAACACTTTGGATTCAAGAGCTTCTAATGGACTTAGAGGATATTGAATATCAGCTAAGCAAGGCTAAGCTACTTGGTTGTAAGGGTACAACAGGTACACAGGCAAGTTTCCTTGAGCTTTTTGAGGGTGACCATGAGAAGTGTAAGGAAATCGATAAGAAGATTGCACAGAAAATGGGTTATGATTCCTGTTTTGCTGTTTCTGGTCAGACTTATTCAAGAAAGCTTGATACACAGGTTCTCAATGTGCTTTCTGGTATTGCACAGAGTGCTGCAAAGTTCTCAAACGATATAAGACTTTTACAGCATCTTAAAGAAATAGAAGAGCCATTTGAAAAGAATCAGATTGGTTCATCTGCTATGGCTTACAAGAGAAATCCAATGCGTTCAGAAAGAATTGGTTCACTTTCAAGATATGTAATGGTTGATGTTCTCAATGGTGCTTTCACTACTGCAACACAGTGGTTTGAAAGAACACTTGATGACTCAGCAAACAAGCGTCTTAGTGTTCCAGAGGCTTTTCTTGCCATTGACGGTATTCTTAATCTTTATGCAAATGTTGCTGATGGTTTGGTTGTTTATCCTAAGGTTATTGAACAGCGCCTTAGAAAGGAACTTCCATTTATGGCAACTGAAAACATTATGATGGATGCAGTTAAGCGTGGTGGCGACAGACAGGAGCTACACGAAAAAATAAGAACACACTCTATGGCTGCCTCAAAGGTAGTTAAAGAAGAAGGTGGCGAAAATGACCTCCTTCAGAGAATTGCTGATGATAGCTCCTTTGGTGTTACACTTGAGGAACTTGAAGCTTTACTTGAACCATCAAAGTATGTTGGTAGAGCTCCACAGCAGACTACAGACTTCTTAAACGAAGTTGTTTATCCTGCCATTGCTCCTTATGAAAATCTACAGGACGAAAAGGCAGAAATCACAGTTTAATTTATGCAAATCACATTTTGAAAGGATGTTACATAAATGGTTAAAGCGATTGTTGGCGCCAACTGGGGCGATGAAGGAAAGGGTAAAATTACCGATGTATTAGCACAGGATAGCGATGTTGTTGTAAGATTCCAGGGTGGTGCTAATGCTGGTCATACTATTGTTAATGATTATGGAAAGTTTGCCCTACATCAGCTTCCATCAGGTGTATTTAACACTAATGTTACAAATATTATAGGTAATGGTGTTGCTTTTTCAGTAGAGAATTTTGTAAAGGAAATGCAGGAGCTTAAAGATAGAGGCGTTCCAGAACCAAAGATTCTTATTTCTGACAGAGCACAGATTGTTATGCCTTACCATGTTCTATTTGACTGCTACGAGGAAGAAAGATTGGGTAAAAACTCCTTTGGTTCAACAAAGAGTGGTATTGCACCTTTCTACTCAGATAAATATAGCAAAATTGGTTTCCAGCTTAATGAACTATATGACGATACAGAATATTTAAAGGAAAAGATTGAGAGAATACTTGAGGTTAAGAATGCAACTCTTAAGAATCTCTATAACAAGCCTCCAATTTCTGCAGATGAAATTTACAATAAGCTAATGGAATATAAGAAAGCACTTGCTCCTTATGTTGCTGACACCTTTACATTCTTACACAATGCTTGTGTTGAGGGTAAGAATATTTTACTTGAAGGACAGCTTGGTTCACTTAAAGACACAGATTTTGGTATTTATCCAATGGTTACTTCCAGCAACACAATAGCAGGTTATGGAGCAGTTGGCGCAGGTGGTATTCCACCATATGAAATCAAGGATATTGTAACTGTTGTTAAAGCATATTCCAGCGCAGTTGGTGCAGGTGAATTTGTTTCTGAAATCTTTGGTGATGAAGCTGACGAACTCCGTAAGCGTGGTGGTGACGGTGGCGAATTTGGTGCTACTACAGGTCGTCCAAGAAGAATGGGTTGGCTTGACCTTGTGGCAACAAGATACGGCTGTCGTGTTCAGGGTGCTACTCAGGTTGCATTTACTGTTCTTGATGTTCTTGGCTACCTTGATGAAATCCCTGTTTGTGTTGGTTATGAGCTTGATGGGGAAGAGATAGATTACTTCCCATCAACTACTAAGCTAAAGAGATGTAAGCCAATTCTCAAAAAGCTCCCTGGTTGGAAGTGCGATATTGGTGGTATCAAGAAGTATGAAGACTTACCAGAGAATTGCAGAAACTACATTGAATTTGCAGAAAAGGAAATCGGTGTACCAATTACTATCGTTTCCAATGGTCCTGCAAGAAGTGATATTATTTACAGATAATATGAGGTGATGTAATGGCAGAAATTAAAGAAAAAATTCTTGTTCTTGATTTTGGTGGACAGTATAATCAGCTAATTGCAAGACGAGTTCGTGACCATAATGTTTATGCTGAAATTAAGCCTTATACTGTTGATATTGAAGAAATTAAAAAGTGCAATTATAAGGGTATCATTTTCACAGGTGGTCCAAACTCTGTTTATGATGAGGAATCCCCTCATTATACAAAGGATATTCTTGATTTAGGAATTCCTGTTTTAGGTATTTGTTATGGGTGTCAGCTTATCAACTATATGTGTGACGGCAAGGTTGAATCTGCTGAAACAAGTGAATACGGCAAAACTCATATTAAAGTTAATAAGCCAAACAGTAAGCTTTTCAAGGATATTCCAGAGGAGAATATTGTATGGATGAGCCACACTGACTATATTAGCGAAGTTCCAAAGGATTTTGAAATCACATCATATTCTAACGATTGCCCTTGTGCATCAATGGAAAATGAGGATAAAAAAATATATGCAGTTCAATTTCACCCAGAGGTAACACATTCAGAATACGGTAAAACTATTCTAAAGAACTTTCTTTATGAGGTTTGTAACTGCTCTGGTGATTGGCAGATGGATAGCTTCATTGACACTACTGTAAAAGCATTAAGAGAAAAAATTGGCGATAAAAAGGTTGTTCTTGGACTTTCAGGTGGTGTTGACAGCTCAGTTGCAGCTGCACTTCTCAGTAAAGCTGTTGGTAATCAGCTAACCTGCGTGTTTGTTGACCAGGGCTTAATGAGAAAAGACGAAGGTGACTTTGTTGAAGAAACCTTTACAAAGCTTTTTGATATGAAGTTTGTCCGTGTTAATTGTGGCAAGGAATTTATTGCAAAATTACAGGGCAAAATCGACCCAGAGGAAAAGCGTACAATTATTGGCGAAGAATTTTACAAAGTTTTCTGGGATAAAATTAGAGAAGAAGCTGACGGTGGCTTTTTTGCACAGGGTACAATTTATCCTGACTGTATCGAAAGTGGAAAAGGCGATGCCGATAAGATTAAAACACATCATAACAAGGTTAAAACACCTGAGGATATTAAGTTTGATGATATTATTGAACCACTATGCGACCTCTTTAAGGATGAAGTAAGAGTTGTGGGCGAAAAGCTTGGTATTCCTAAGGAACTTGTATGGCGTCAGCCATTCCCAGGTCCTGGTTTAGGAGTTAGAATTATCGGCGAAATCACAGAAGAAAAGATTGCAGTACTTCAAGAAGCAGATGCTGTTTTCCGTGATGAAATTGCAAAGAGTGGTATCGATAAGGATTTAAGCCAGTTCTTCTGTGTTCTTCCAAATGTTAGAACAGTTGGTGTTATGGGCGACCATAGAACCTATGACCACCTTATCGCTATTAGAGCTGTTACAACTGATGACTTTATGACAGCAGACTTCGCTAAAATTCCGTATGATATTTTAGCAAGGGTTTCTAATAGAATTGTTAATGAGGTTGAACATGTAAACCGCGTAGTTTATGATATAACCTCTAAACCACCAGGAACTATTGAGTGGGAATAAATCGTAAAGTCTGAAAAACCGCATAAACAAAGGATTTTCGGCTTGAAAATTCCCGATTTGATAGCAAAATGATAGCAGACTGCAAAACGCATTTATTGTGCGTTCCCTGTGGTTTGCGGGTACAATTATCTTAATAAATTCTAAAAAGGCATTACTGACTTTTGCAGTCGGTAATGCCTCTTTGTTTTATACAATCAATTGTTGTTTCGCACATAGTTTATTATCTTTTTTGCGGCTTCTTCAGAAATTGAAAACATAGTTTGCCTAAAATTAAAACTACTGTCGGTAATATCTTTCATTTGTGAAGCTGAAATAGGTTTAGACAATTCAACAAAATTATCTAAAATCATATTGTATTCGTAATCGTCGTATCCATCGCATGATTTTTTGTTTAGTATTCCATTTGCATACCCATACGCTCTTATACCAACTCCGCTTTCATATAAAAATACGATATCTCCTTTTTGGAATTTTTGAATTTTCTCTCTCCATCCGGGATAGTAAGCTGCTGCTTTATGTTCGTCAATCATTTCTTTTGTGTAATGAGGGTTGCTTTGTTTATTTGTGTTAAGTACGTAACAATTGTTTTCATACTCCAAAAAGTCTTCTGCTTGAGAATACATATTAAATTCAATGTAGTATTCACCTGAAATCTCGAATACCCAATATACAATAGCATCTATATTCAACCCATTATTTTTCCAATAGATGATTGATTCTATTGTTGCTTGATCTACTCCATTCGTAACAATAAGAAAATGTTGCTTCTTGTTAAAGTTGTCGTCAGGCAGAATCTTAGAAGTGTCTCCGTAAAAATAGGAAGAATGATCAAGTGCAAGGTTAGCTTTTTCGTTATGCTGATATTTTTGATATAAACAATTTAATTCATCGTAAGTACTTTTTCCGAACAGTTGACCATATCGGAGTACTTGTAATAAATTTTCTTGTTTTCCAGACCAGCGCTTGAGTTCAAATATGTATAAATCGCCTTCCTTATCAATGGCAAGTATATCGGGTTCTTCTTGTCGAGCTCTTTCAGTAAAAATAGCCATAAGGTCATTTGAAGAAATGAAATCTTGAATATTATTAGAAATAAGGTTTTCAAGATCTTTTTCTTTCC
>JBGUUL010000105.1:0-2821 GCA_045133515.1 Ruminococcus sp. | reverse complement strand
ACCAGCCAACTATCTTCGGCACTACTGAGCTTAACTTCTGTGTTCGGGATGGGAACAGGTGGACCCTCAGCGTCATCGACACCAACTATTCATTTTGTTTTGTCGCTCTCTCTCAACGACAAGATGTATTATAACACAGTGTTTTTCAAAATGCAAGTGTTTTTTTGAAATTTTTTAAATTTTTTTGAAAAAATTTTTTGAAAGCTGTATGAGGGTGTTTTTGTGGGGTTTTGCAACTTTATTATGGGTCATAATTGACTATGAAAAAATAGTGTGGTAAAATTAGGATTGGAAATTTATTTAGAAGTAAGGGAATAGTATGAACAAAACAAAAAAAGCAGGGTTACTGCTTTCCTCCCTTTCTATATATAAGGGGATTTTGGATAGAAGTGTGCCAAAGGCACTATACAAGCTTATTATGTCTGTGGATAAAAAGCCAGAGAAGTTTTTAAGGGCATATGGTGATTTTTACAGGCTCCTTTGTGACAGAGATTGCTCTGAAAGTTTGTGTCGCAATATGACGGAGGCTGCTCTCTTTGATGAAAATTACTTTACAAGGTGTGCTACAGCAGGTGACCTTGACAAAATGAGCGATGATGAAAAATCAGCCACAGCAAGGGATATTTCATCAATACTCTTTGCGTCAAGCCTAACTCCACAGGATATTCTTGGGGACTACAAGTATCGTGATGAAATTTTGGATATAACTGCCACTTTGCCAAAATGGAGAAGTGGTGCTCCTTTAGAGCCTTTTGAGGGCTTTACCGGTGAGCTTAGCACTATTGCAAAATTCCACAGAGTTAATGGTTGTGGTATGTTTGCAAGGTACCGTTCATTTGTATGGAGAGATGGTAAAATTCAGCCAATTCTCAATGATGACAAGGTAAGGCTTTCTGACCTTGTGGATTACGAGGTTCAGAGAAATTTGGTTGTGGAAAATACAAAGTCCTTTATGGAGGGCAGACTTGCCAACAACTGTTTGCTGTACGGCGATATGGGTACAGGCAAAAGCACCACCGTTAAGGCTGTTGTTAATGAATTCAGAACACAGGGCTTGCGTATTGTGGAAATGCCAAAGGAAAAGCTTATGGACTTCCCTCTCCTTGTGGACACTATTGCAGATATTCCAATGAAGTTTATCATCTTCATTGATGACCTATCATTCCAAAGACAGGACGAGTGTTACACAAGCCTTAAGGCTGTGTTGGAGGGAGGAGTTGCCTCTTTGCCACACAATGCTCTTATCTATGCCACAAGTAATCGCCGTCATTTGGTTAAGGAGAATTTTGAGGACAGGAATTGTGGTGAGGTTAACCGTAGGGATAATATGCAGGAAACTCTGTCCCTTTCCGACAGATTTGGACTTTCTGTTGGTTACTATGTTCCTGACAAGAAAAAGTATTTGCATATTGTTGAGGAACTTGCAAAGGCTCATAGCATAGAGCTACCTGTGGAGGAGCTTCATCTTAAGGCAGAGGCCTTTGCTACCCAAAGGGCAACTCGTTCTCCACGAACTGCTCAGCAGTTCATCAAAACACTTTTGTAAGAGGTGCTAAGAAAAAATGAGATTTTTTAAAGTTACAGTTTGCGCATTATTGCTACTGTCAACAGTAATTTTTTCTGTTGGCTGTACTGAGGAGGGGTATCCTGTTACAGTGGGCAAAACCACCTTTGAGGAAAGCCCCGAAACAGTGGCAATTCTCAGCCCCAATATTGCAGATATTGTTGACTGCATTGGCTACAGCGCAAAGGTTGCCCTTGTTAGTGAGGATGTAAAAAATACTAATTTACAATATGTTGTTGATTGTGGCACTGCTGTTGACCCTGATGTTGATGCCATTGCCAACAGTCAGGTTAAGGTTGTTTTTGCTGATGATAATATTTCTGACGGAGCAGTAAAAAGGCTGGAAGAAAAGGAAATTAAGGTTGTTCAGTTCCACTACGGCAACGACAATGAGGCTATAAAATCCACATACAAGTCTGTAGGCTCAATCCTCGGTGGCAAGGAGGGTGGCAAAAAGGGAGAAAAGGCATTTGATAAACTTCTTTCAACCCTTGCAACCTACAGAGATGCTGTTTCAGAAAAGTGTCGTAATAAGAGCCTTATGTACCTTAGTGGTACAAGCCTTTACACCACAGTTGTTAAGGATAGCTGGTACAATACACTCCTTGACTATACAGGAGTGAAGGTATTGTCAGATGGTGCATCTGACCCGGTTGTAAATATTTCTGATGTTGCAAAGCAAAATCCGGATTATCTTGTGTATGAGGGTAAAACCCTTGATACTCTCAAGGATAAGAAGGACTTTAAAAATGCAAAGTTCCTAAAAAAGGGAAATAACCTTAAACTTCCAAAAAGCTTACTGAAGCTACAGGGTACAACTGCTGTGGAGAATTTGAAAAAAATCCTGAATATTGTTGACAAGAAGGCTATAGCTAAGGCAGAACAGCAGTTGAAAGAAAATAAGGGAGAAACTGTTGCCACTACTACAGAGGTAACCACAGTTACAGAAACTACAGTTACAACTACCGTTAAAAAGGATACATACGAATTACAGTCAAAGTACAAGGTTAAGTTCACCGACAAGGCAATTAAAGATATGGTTAAGGAAAAGGAAAATGACTATATTAAGGCTATGCAACAGAGGTTCAAAGACCTTGGATATGTTGATGATGACAGCGTAACAGGTTACTTTGGCGATATTACGGAAAAGGCGATTTCCGACTTCCAGAAGAAAAACGGAATGAAGGAAACAGGCAAAGCAAGTAAGGAACTTTTGATTAAGTTGTTCTCATCAGAGGCAAAGAAAGCTAAATAACA
>JBGUUL010000104.1:0-22012 GCA_045133515.1 Ruminococcus sp. | reverse complement strand
ATTGTATTAAATTACTTTACGTGCCAGAGTTCCTTTGCGTACTGGAGGATAGTTCTGTCTGATGAGAACATACCTGCATTTGCAATGTTCATTAAGCACTTCTTACCAAATGTTGTTCTGTCCTGATAGTCCTTGTTGCAACGGATTTTTGTATCAACATAATCCTGTAGGTCAAGGAGTAGGAAGTAGTGGTCAGCATCGTGCCAGGAAGCACCGTCAAGAAGAGCTGTGTAAAGCTCTGCAAATGAGCCTTCACCTGTTGCGCCACCATCAGAGAATGTGCCATCTACAAGTGTGTCAACAGCAGCCTTGATTTCAGCATTTTCGTTGTAAATCTTTCTTGGGTCATAGCTCTTGTTAGCCTTGAGTTCGTCAATCTTCTCAACTCTTGCGCCGAAGATGTATTCGTTCTCCTCGCCAGCCTGCTGTGCGATTTCAACATTAGCACCGTCATAAGTACCAAGTGTAACAGCACCGTTAAGCATAAACTTCATATTACCTGTACCAGAAGCCTCTGTACCAGCTGTAGAAATCTGCTCTGAAACATCAGCAGCAACAACAATCTTTTCAGCATAGGAAACATTGTAGTTCTGAACAAAGTGAACCATTAGCTTATCCTTAGTGTCTGGGTCATTGTTAACAAGCTTAGCAATTTCGTTGATAAATTTGATGATAGCCTTAGCTCTTGCATAACCAGGAGCAGCCTTTGCGCCAAAGATGTATGCTGTTGGCTGCCAATCCTTTAGCTCACCCTTCTTAAGCTTGTTATAAATCATAACGATTGAGAGAGCGTTAAGGAGCTGTCTCTTATATTCGTGTAATCTCTTAACCTGAATATCAAAGATGAATGTTGGGTCAATTTCAACACCCTCAGTTTCCTTGATGTACTTTGCAAGCTGAGTCTTTTTCTTCTTCTTAATTGTGTTGAAGGAACGAACAGCCTTAGCGTCAATTGTTTCTTCAAGACCCTTAAGAACAGAAAGGTCCTTAAGCCAGCCGTCGCCAACTCTTTCTGTAATAAAGTCAGAAAGCTCTGGGTTACAAAGGCCAAGCCATCTTCTCTGAGTGATACCATTTGTCTTGTTCTGGAATCTCTCTGGATATAGCTGATACCATTCCTTGAGAACATCGTCCTTAAGGATTTCTGTGTGAATCCAAGCAACACCGTTTACATATGAACCAACATAGCAAGCAAGACGAGCCATATGAACCAGGTCACCGTCAATGATAGCCATTTTATCTCTGAATACTTCGTCAGAAACGCCCTTTGCGTGTAAATCGTTGTATTCGTAAATAGCAATCTTTTCAATAATTGTGAGAATTTCTGGGAGAATTTCTCTGATAAGGTTCTTGTTCCACTTTTCAAGTGCTTCACCAAGTACTGTGTGGTTTGTATAAGCAAATGTCTTCTGTGCAATCTTTAGAGCTTCTTCAAATTCAACGCCTTCAAGAGCAAGAAGTCTGATAAGCTCTGGAATAGAGATAACAGGGTGTGTATCGTTAAGCTGAATTGCAGCGTGGTCAGCAAACTTGCTGAAGTCGTTGCCGTTCTTAGCCTTGTATCTCTTGATAATATCCTGAAGTGATGCAGAGCAGAAGAAGTACTGCTGCTTTAAACGGAGGAGCTTACCCTGATGTGTGCTATCGTTTGGATAAAGAACAGAAGAAATGTTTTCAGCGTCGTTCTTAGCCTTAACAGCCTCATCATAATGAGATGCGTTGAATGCAAGGAAGTCGAATTCGTCAACAGCCTCTGCCTGCCATAGACGGAGTGTGTTGATGTTCTTTGTGCCATAGCCGATAACAGCCATATCATAAGGAACAGCCTTAACTGTCTGGTCAGCAAACTTAACCTCAACAGCGTCCTCCTCACGGCGAATACACCATGGGTCTTCAAACTTCTGCCAGTTATCAGCAATTTCAACCTGATAGCCATCTTCAATTAACTGCTTGAATAGACCGTACTTGTAACGGATGCCGTAACCGTCAAGTGGAACTTCCTGTGTTGCTGCTGAATCAAGGAAGCAAGCAGCAAGTCTGCCAAGACCACCGTTACCAAGAGCAGCATCATCAATATCTTCAAAAACATTGATGTCAACGCCCTTTGACTTAAGGAGCTTCTTTGTAGAATCGAGAATACCCATACAGTAAAGGTTGTTGTACATCATTCTACCCATTAGGAATTCTGCTGAAAGGTAGTATGCGCGTCTTTTTGATGCGTGCTTTTTCTTTGACTTTTCCCAGTCAGAAGCGATTTCGCCCATCATAGCCTTACCAAGGCAAAGGTGAAGCTCAGAAGGTGAAAGCTCCTTTAGAGTTTTGCAATAGTCATTCTTTGCAGTTAGTTCGAGATTTTCAATAATACTCATTTTAATTTTCCTCCAGTCTTGAACTGTTCTTAACCATTTCCTTAAGTTTCTGTGCAAGTTCATCAGTTAATGTACTGCTGTCAATTCTCCAAACCCAGTTGCCACCAAGAGTTGATGGAACATTGATTCTTGCCTCTGTACCAAGGCCGAGAATATCCTGCATCTGAATAATTGCAGTGTTTGCAACGCTGTTATAAGCTGTTCTGATAAGTCCCCAGTTAAATGGCTCATCTGGTGCCATCTGACAATAGCTCCTTGCGTAGTCGATGTCACTCTGCTTAGCAGTAGCCATCCAACCCATAAGTGTGTCATTGTCGTGTGTGCCTGTGTAAACAACGCAGTTTTCTGGATAGTGATGTGGCAGATAGTCGTTGCCCTCGCCACTATCAAAAGCAAACTCAAGTACCTTCATTCCAGGGTAGCCTGTTTCGTTAAGAAGATCAACTACACTGTCAAAAAGGTCGCCTAAATCCTCAGCAACAATTGGTAAATCCCCAAGCTTTTCCTTCATCATATTAAAGAATTCAATGCCAGGGCCGTCATACCAATCACCACCAATAGCATTTTCGGCAGGATAAGGAATGGCATAATATGTGTCAAAAGCTCTGAAATGGTCAATTCTTAGAATATCAAAGAGCTTTGATGCCGCCTCAATACGGTTAAACCACCATTCGTAGTCTGTTTCCTTTAAGTAGTCCCAGTCATATAGTGGATTACCCCATAGCTGACCTGTTGCAGAGAAGTAGTCCGGTGGACAACCTGCTACGCAAACAGGCTGGTTTTCTTCGTCAAACCAGAAAATTTCAGGATTAGCCCAAGTATCAGCAGAGTCCATAGCAACATAAATTGGCATATCGCCAAGAATCTTAATGCCAAGACCATTTACATAGGCTCTGAAGGACTCCCACTGCTCATAGAACTTGTACTGTAAAAAGCTCCAGAAGTCAATTTCGTCCTTGTACTTTCTTTCATATCTCTTAACAGCCTCTGGCTCTCTTAGCTTAATGTCCTCATCAGGCCATTCAGTCCAGGACTTCATATCAAAGGACTTTTTAACAGCCATATAAAGGGCATAATTCTTAAGCCATTTGCTGTTCTTTCTTTTGAAAGCTGTAAAAGGCTTTCTGTCACAATTCTTCTTGAAATTTTCATATGCAACTCTTAGCACATCGAATCTGTACCAATAGATAGTAGCATAGTCAATTTCATACTGGGAATCACCCCAATAGCCTTTGTCAATATCCTCCTGAGTAAGCAAACCCTCGTCCTTGAGCATATCAAGGTCAATCATATATGGGTTGCCGGCAAAGGTGGAGAATGACTGATAAGGTGAGTCACCGTAGCTTGTAGGGCCTACAGGAAGGATTTGCCAAATTTTCTGACCAGCCTTCTTGAGGAAGTCTGCAAACTGACGGGCTTCTTTTCCAAGAGTACCAATTCCGTAAGGAGATGATAAACTTGTAATTGGCATTAAAATGCCAGCTTCTCTTGCCATAATGTCAGCTCCGTTCTTTAAAAAATTAAATTGTATATAATCCGTAAAGATAACGAACTTTATTGCTGTGGAAGAAATTTTACGCACTATCCCCACAGCAGGACAGTAACTTGCAGACTAATTCTACCATAAACCACCACAGAAATCAAGTGTTTTCTATGGTTTATCCCTTTGCGATTTCCTGCATTGCAAGGAGCATTGTGAGATTTGTCGCCATTGTTCTTACCTCGTTTCGTGAATGTTGGGTAAAACGGCAAAGCTCTGCCCTATATATTGTGGTTTTGTGTTCTGTTGCAATTCCGATATAAACAAGTCCAACAGGTTTTTCTTTGGTGCCACCTGTTGGTCCTGCTATGCCTGTGGTGGCTACTCCAATGTCGGAATAAGCAATTTTTCTGATGTTCTGACACATCTGTGTGGCTGTTTCTTCGCTGACAGCACCAAATTCTGAAAGAGTTTTGTTTGAAACCTGTAGGAGCTTTTCCTTAATAGAGTTGGCGTAGGAGCATATTCCACAGTCAAACACCTCGCTTGAGCCACTGACATTTGTAATGCGCTGAGAAATCATACCACCTGTACAGCTTTCTGCCGATGCAATTTTCATTTTCTTTTCAATCAATCCACTTACAAGGGAGTTTTCAATATATTCTGTGTTTATTCCCTCAATGAGTTCAAAATAGTCCTTATCTGTAACAAGTATAGCCATAGCTTAGTCACCTCAAAATTTTTTATTATTCTATCAAAAAATTTATATTATTGCAATCCCTGTGTTTTTCTGTTATATTAAAAACAGAATGTTGCTTTATTATTATAGGAAGAAAGGTTTTGCGCTATGCCACATTTTTTTGTTGATGAAGAAATTGTAACAGAGGAATATTTTTTATCGGGAGAGGACGGTCGCCATATTGGTAAAAGCCTGAGAATGAAGGAGGGGGAGACCCTTACTCTCTGCTCCCCAAGTGGTACTGTTCATAACGGCGTTATTAAAAGTATTGCCGACACCGATGTGGTGGTGAAGATAATTTCAAGCAGTCAATGTGAGGCAGAGCCTGACACCAAGGTTACTCTTTATCAGGCACTACCAAAGGGTGACAAAATGGAGCTGATTATCCAAAAGGCTGTGGAAATTGGTGTAACTGAAATTGTGCCTGTGATTTCCTCCAGATGCGTCAGCCGACCGGATAAAAAGTCCCTGCAAAAGAAAATTCCAAGGTGGCAGAAGATTGCAAAACAGGCTTCAATGCAAAGTGGCAGAGGAATTGTGCCAAAGGTTTCGGAGTGCATTTCCTTTAAAGAGGCTGTGACTTCTGCAAAGGGTGATAAAATTATCTTCTATGAATTAGGTGGCGAAGGGGTAAAATCCCTGCTTGCCCAAAAGCCAAAGCAGGTGTCAATCTTCATTGGAAGTGAGGGTGGCTTTAGCTCTGAGGAAGTGTCCCTTGTGGAAGAAAACGGTGGCAAAAGGGCAACCCTTGGCAAAAGGATATTAAGGGCAGAAACAGCCCCTCTTGTTGCCCTAACGCTAATTATGTATGAAACAGGAAATATGGAGTGATAATTATGACAGGAATAATTTGTGCTATGGAAATTGAGGTTCAGGGACTTAAAAAGCTTATGGCTGAACCTGAAAAGAAAACCCTTGCAGGACTTGACTTTATAAGTGGCAAAATATTTGGCAAGGATGTAGTTTTGCTTGAGTGTGGCATTGGCAAGGTTAATGCCTCTATTGGCACTCAAATAATGATTGACTATTACCACCCTGATGTAATTATCAATTCAGGAATTGCAGGTAGTCTTTCAAAGGAACTGCACATTGGTGATATTGTTGTTTCAAAGGACTGTGTGGAGCACGATATGAATGTTACTGCCCTTGGGGAGAAAAGGGGAGAAATTCAGTACAATGACGAAAAGAGAATTGACATTCCTGCTGATAGGGAAACCTATGAAAAGCTCTTTGATTGTTGCAGGGTTCTTGAGGGCGTGAATGTGAAAATCGGCAGAGTTGCCACAGGGGATATTTTCATTTCCTCAATAGAACAGAGGGAGTTTATTGCCAAGGAGTTTGACGCACTTTGCTGTGAAATGGAGGGTGGCGCAGTAGGTCACGTTTGCTACAGAAATAAAGTGCCTTTTGCCATACTAAGAGCAATTTCAGATGACCTTAACCACAATGAGGGAATGGACTTTGAAGCTTTCAAAAACTTGGCATCACAAAATTCAATAAGAGTAATGACAGAATTCTTAAAGTAAAGTAAAAGGGTGTATCAGTTGTGATACACCCTTCAGACTAAGACACGCTGAAAAGCGTGTCTTAATTCTCCCAATCATAATATTTCATTTTGCTTTCGATTAGGTCAACTGCCTCCATAGTTTTATCGTACTTTAGGTACTTTATTTTGTAAAACTTACTTTTGTTGGAGTATATATAGACTTTTACATTTGCAGTTTTATAGAGCCTTTGGAAAGGACTTTGATACACCTTTACATACTGTATTTTGTCATAGGGAATGTATGTCCTTGTAAGGTTCATCCTCTGGAAGTAATCAATTTTTACTGCCTTGTCGCAAATGGTAATTTGGCTTTTTCTGTGAGCATTCATTCTGAAAAACAGCCAGTAAATAAACACAAAAAGCAAAACAAAAAGAGGTATTTTTACAATCTCCCCAAAGTAGCCAAAGTGGTTTAAAAGCACCATTGTAATAATAGTTCCTGCTATGGAATAAATTGGAAACCATAGGTAGCCAAGGAATTCGGTCTTTTGTGGCTTGACTGTGTAGTCCTCGCTTTTTGGCAAAGTGGTAATTATGCCCAGAATTCTGTTAATGGTTTCCTCTCTGTCGGCAGGTATCATCAGACTTTTGTCGCCCTTTTGCACACCACTACCAATGGTGTTGATGTATGCGCTTTTCAGATTCAGTATCATCATAAGTATGCTCTGTTTAATCTGAATTGCATTGATTTTTTCCGTTGAGGTTATAAATTCGCACCTGCTGATAAACCCTCTTTTTATGTGGATAATGCTTTTGCTAATGTAGGCTGTGAAAAAGGAATACCTCCATAGCTGTACAAGAAATGTAAAACCCCAACCAATTATCATAAGGGTGGCAAGACCTGAAACAGCAGGTGGTATGCCGATTTTCATAATATAATTTGTTAGGTCGGAGCTACGGCTGAGAAATTGCTCCAAGTACTGGGCAGAAATTTTTGACAGCTCAAAAAGGGTAGGAACAGCCACCAAAAGTCCTGTAAAGGAGTTGCTCCAGGCAATAGCCATTAGTATTATTCTAAGACTGCCACCGTGATATATAAAGCCACCACTTTTCTTTTTGAAAATCTCCTGTGTCAGGTCAACGGAATTCCTTTTTCTTAGGAAAATGGAGTAAGAACCCTTTGAACTGAAGGAGCCTGGCGTGTTAATGATGTACCGTCTTGCGCCACCAAAAATCCTGTAGGAAATGTTTTTTTCAATATAAACAGACTGTATGCAGTTGTAGGGAATATCTGCCCTTTTTTTGTGGAAGAACCCCTTTTTGGTGTAAACGCTTTTGTCCTTTTCAATGTACTTAATGCTTTTGTATTCAAGTATAAGACCAACCAAAACCAAAATGGCAAATAATACAGAGAGTCCGTAGTTTGCAATCAGCGCAGGAATTGAGGTTGGGTTGTAGAGAAGATGCTGAAGAACAGGCAAAATCAGAATTGGCACAAAGCTGGGCACACTGTTTAAAAGGGTGAAAATATGGGCTTTTTTGTATCGCCTTTTACTATGCTTTCCCAAAACTGACCTCCTTACTCTGTGTAGGAACGGAACTGATAGCCTAATTCTTTTCCTACCTGACTTACAAATACTGTCGCTCCTGCTGTGTGGAATGCAACGGTGTAAACATCAAAAAATCTTTGAATAGGTGTTTGCAGTAGCTCAACATATTGGATTTTATCAGCAAGAATGTTCATTCTCTTTTTGATGAACACACCCTTTACTATGGTTAGTCCGTCTTTCCTTACATAGAGAGTTGTAATGTGATAGACATATGGTATGGCGCAGAGGATTACAAATAGATAAATTGCTGTGCCACCTACCAGGAGGTAAAGGGGTATTCCTGGGAAGAAGAATTGTAACATTCCCATTATATAGGCAAAGATGAGGTAAACAATAGTTGCTCTTGCCCTCCAAACCTTTGTCGCTTTTTTTGAAAGCTTTTGCATCACGATAATCACCTTTAGAAGTATTATTATACACCTATTATATATAATTTTAAATCACTTGACAAGATTGTTTTTGTGCAGTAGAATAATAAAAGTATTTTTATTTTTATATCGTTTTTAGTATGGCATAAATATATATTTAAATGTAAATGGATAGGGGAACGGATATGCTTCTTACAGGTGCAGATATAATTTGCGAATGTTTAATTGAACAGGGAGTTGATACGGTTTTTGGCTACCCAGGTGGTGCTGCTCTTAACACCTATGATGCTCTTTATAAGTACAGAGATAGAATAAATCATATTCTTACAGCTCACGAACAGGGTGCCTCCCACGCAGCTGACGGCTATGCTCGTTCAACAGGCAAGGTCGGTGTTGTGCTTTCAACCTCAGGTCCTGGAGCAACTAACCTTGTAACAGGTATTGCAACAGCTAATATTGACTCAATTCCTGTTGTGGCAATCTGTGGTAATGTTCAGAGGGAGCTACTTGGCAAAGACGCTTTCCAGGAGGTTAATATTTCAAAGGTGGTTGAGCCAATTACAAAGGCTTCCTTCCTTGTTACAGAAATGGAGGACCTTGCCCCAACAATCCGTAAGGCATTTGAAATTGCCCAAACAGGCAGAAAAGGCCCTGTTTTAATTGATGTTCCAAAGGACATTACTGCTATGAAGTGTGAGTTCACACCAATGGAGAAGTTTGTGCCTGACAATAAAGGCTACTTTGATGATAAGAATATTGAAACTGCCCTTGAAATGATTAAGGAGGCTAAGCGTCCTATAATCTACGCAGGTGGTGGTATAATTTCTTCAGATAGCTGTGAAGAATTTGTAAAGTTTGCAGAAAAGATTGACGCTCTTGTTTGTTGTTCCCTTATGGGTCTTGGCTGTATTCCTGCCGACCACCCTCTGTTTGTAGGCAACCTTGGTATGCACGGTGGCTATGATACAGGTATGGCAACAGATAAGGCTGACCTTATTATTGCCTGTGGCGCAAGATTTTCCGACAGAGTTGCCGGTAATCCAGAGAAGTTTGGTGAAAAGGCAAATATTATTCACCTTGATATTGACGAAAATGAAATACATAAGAATGTTAAGGCTGACACATTTGTAATCGGCGACCTTAAGGATACCTTTAATAAGCTGAATGAAGGTGCTGAAAAGAAGGATAACAAGGAATGGATTGAAACAGTTAGAAGCTGGAAAAATCAAGTTGTTATCAGCGACAAGAACCCTGACGGCTACTGCCACCCTTATGAAATTCTTGACCAAATCAATAAAATTAAGGCAAGAGAGGACATTGTGGCAACAGATGTTGGACAGCATCAGATGTGGGTTGCACAAAGGACAGAGTTCTTCAACCCTCGCACATTCCTAACATCAGGTGGACTTGGTACAATGGGCTTTGGCCTTGGTGCTTCTATCGGTGCAAGTGAGGGTAATCCTGATAAGAGAGTTTTCCTTGTAACAGGTGACGGCTCCTTCCATATGAATATCAATGAGCTTGTAACACTAAAGTCATACAACATTCCTGTTGTGGTAGTTGTTATGAATAACTCTGTGCTTGGTATGGTTAGACAGTGGCAAAAGCTGTTTTACGATAACCGTTTTTCACAGACAAACCCACACAGAGCAACAGATTTTGTAGAGGTTGCAAAGGGCTATGGCATTAAGGGTATGAGAATTGAAAAGCCAGAGGAAATATATGATGTGCTGAAAAAGGCATATGATATGAATGAGCCTGTGGTTGTAGATTGTGTAATCAGCCCTGACGAGAATGTTCTGCCAATGATTCCTCCGGGAAAAACTGTTGAGGATATTGTTACTTCAATGGATTAAACTGAATATTTATAATTGTAACAAAGGGGTTGTTCAGCAGTGGGCAACCCCTGTTATTTTAACATTTGCACAAACTTAAAATTTGTGATATAATAGCCTTATACGCTAATATTTATATAAAGTAATTTTGAAGGAAGTGATTTTTATGATGAGCAGATACAACGAGCTGAAGGACGAGATTCTTGAGTTAAGCAAAATTTGTGCCGAAAACGGTGTTATTGCACCTGAATTTTATGAAAAGTACGATGTTAAAAGAGGCTTGCGTGACGCAGACGGCAAGGGCGTTCTTACAGGTCTTACAGAAATTTCAGAGGTAAATTCCTATGAAGAAAAGGACGGAAAGAGGGTGCCAATCCCTGGTCAGCTTTTCTACAGAGGATACAGCATCGAGGACTTGGTTAAGGGATTTATCCACGACCAGCACTATGGCTTTGAGGAAATTTCCTATCTGCTACTGACAGGGGAACTTCCAAACAGCAAACAGCTACAGAGTTTTAGTAATGTTTTAGGCTATTACAGAACCCTACCTGACTCCTTCGTTCGTGATATTATTATGAAAGCACCATCAAGGAACATTATGAATGCCCTTGCAAAGCAGGTGCTTACCCTCTATAGCTATGACGAAAAGGCAGAGGATATTTCTGTTCCAAATGTAGTAAGACAGTGTCTTGAATTGATTGCACTTTTGCCTGTTCTTGCAGTTTATAGTTATCAGGCTTTTAACTATTTCCACAACAAGCAGAGCCTGTTTATCCATTCTCCACAGCCACATCTTTCAACAGCAGAGAATATTCTGTATATGCTCCGTCCTGACAATAAGTATTCAAAGTTAGAGGCTAAGCTGCTTGATATGGCTTTGGTGCTACACGCAGAACACGGTGGTGGTAATAACTCCACCTTTACAACCCATGTTGTAACATCATCTGGTACAGATACATATTCTGCAATCGCTGCTGCTTTATGTTCCCTAAAGGGACCAAAGCACGGTGGTGCAAATATTAAGGTTATTAAGATGATAAATAATATTAAAGAGAATATAACCGACTGGAATGATAAGGACCAGCTGAGAGCATACCTTACCAAAATTCTTGATAAAGAGGCATTTGATAAGACAGGTCTTATTTACGGTATGGGTCACGCAATTTATACAGTTTCTGACCCAAGAGCAAGGGTGTTCAAGGGCTTTGTTAAGTCCCTTTCCGAGGAAAAGGGCAGGCAGGCAGAATATATGCTCTATAACAATGTGGCAGAAATTGCAGCAGAGCTTATTATGGAGCGTAGCCGTTCAAAGAAGAATGTTTCTGCCAATGTTGACTTCTACAGTGGCTTTGTTTACAGTATGCTTGATTTGCCAACCAAGCTGTTTACTCCACTTTTTGCTATTGCAAGAGTAAGTGGTTGGAGCGCTCACAGAATTGAGGAGCTTGTAAACCCAAGCAAAATTATCCGTCCTGCATATCAGAATGTCCATAAGAGAATGACCTATGTTCATATGAATGACAGAAAGTAAAATGTTACCTCCAAAAGTTAGATGCTTTTGGAGGTTTTTCGTTTGTTATGGATATACTTGCAAAAAGATTACAAAAATGTTATAATTATTTTTATGTTATAAATTGTAATAAATGGGGTGTAACCGTTGAATAAAATAAAAAGAATTGGGGTAGTGGTGATAGTTGCCATTATGACTGCTGTTATGGCAGTTTCTTCCCTCCAAAGTGCAGGTGCTGTGTACTACTTTGACGGCGCAAAAATGATTACCGACTCAACCTACAAATACTACAGAGCTTGGAGTCAGGATATGTTCCCTTGGCACAACACAAAGCCAAGTGACGCTTGGGAAGTTGACTGGACAAACCGTTATGGCTGTAGCCTTATGGCTATGGCGAAGATGTTTGTTGAGGCTGGAGTTGCTAACCCAAAAACCACAAATCCAAAAACCATTATGGATAAGTACGGTACTCCGTCAAAGGGCATTGGGGATATTGGCATCTATTGGTCAAACCTTGCAAGTCACTTTGGTATGACCTGCGAAAGCTTCCAATACTACCCAAAGGGTACATTCTATAATACAGCTATGTCCTTTTTTAATAGAACTGACCGTAACTACCATTTGCTGTTAAGAGTGGCTCTGCCTAGTGGTGGCAGTCACTATGTTCAGGTGGACAGACAGGCAACTATTGATAGTAAGGAGATTGTGTTTAACGACTCTACCAACACATCAGACGGTGGCACAAGGTACAACACTAAAGAGGACTATTGGAAAAACTGCGCCCTAAAAACCTGTAGTGACCTTGGTTTCACTCCTATGTTTTTTGTGGTTTTTTACAACAATGACACGTTGAAAATTAAAGGTGTTCAGGAGATAAATTCCACTACAGGCAAAATTTCTTGGTATCCAAACGGAACCTGCCAGAACTACATTGTATATAGAAGAAACAAGGGTGCAACTTCCTGGAAAAGACTTGCAAACATAAAGCACGTAAAGGGAGAGGGCATCCGTAGCTATACAGATAAAACTCTTAAAATGGGACAGGAGTATCAGTACACAGTAAGAGGTGTATATAGGGTTAACGGCAAGGAGTATGCTATTGGCTATAATAAAAATGGGGTGAACTTTGTAACTCATCCTGACCCACCACAGCTTGTTAGTGCCAAAAGTGTGGACTATAATAAAATCCAGATTAGCTGGAAGTCCGTAGATAATGCTGACGGCTATAAGGTTTTCCGTAAAAAGAACACAGACAAAGAATGGACTGCTATTAAGACAGGTGTTAAGGGTACTTCCTACACCGATACTACAGCAAAATGTGGTCAGAAGTACTACTACACCGTTAGAGCCTACAAGGGTAAAACAAACTTTTTAGGTGCTTTTGACAAAAAAGGTCTAAGTGCAACTGCTGTGCCAAAATCTCCACGACTGAAAAGCACGGAATGTATTGACTTTTCCACAATAAAAATTTGTTGGGACAAGGTTGAGGGTGCAAGTGGCTACTACATTCTCCGTAAAACAGGAACGGAGAACTACGAGAAAATCGGACAGACTACAGGTGGCAAAACAGAGTTCTCCGACCTATCCCCGATTTGTGGAACAAAATATACATACACAGTAAAGGCATATAGAACTGTTGACGGCAAAAACATTTGTGGTGTCTATCCAACAGGAATATCAGGAACTGCCTACACCACAGCACCACAGAGCAAGGGTTACACAAGCACTTCTGCTGACAAGCTGACCCTAAGGTGGGACAAGGTTAAGGGTGCGTCAGGGTATATTCTCTACCGAAAAACCCCTACCGATAAGACATATAAACAGCTTGCACTTATTAACGGCAACGGCAACACCTCATATACTGACGAAAAGCTTAAAACTTGTACAGAATATTCCTACAAGCTTAGAAGCTACAGAACAGTTGACAAAAAGAAGATTGCAGGTTATCTTGGTGAGGAATTTTCAGCCTATACACATCCTGCACAGCCTGTTATTAAAAGTGCAAAGAGCCTTAACTACAACACTATAGAAATCAACTGGAGTGCATCAACAGGAGCAACAGGATATGGTGTGTACAGAAAAACAGAGGGTAAGAGCTATAGCAAAATCGCAGAGCTACAGGGTAACAAAGCTATAAAATATCAGGATAAAGAAGCTGTAACAGGTACAAAATATACATATACTGTTAGAGCCTTTAGTGGTAAGGGTGAAGTAAAACAGTACAGCACCTATAATAGAAATATCAACTGTACGGCCTATCCTTTGCCACCAAAGACTACAGAGGTAAAGAGCCTTGGCTACAACGCCCTTGGTATTAGTTGGGAAAAGGCAGATGGAGCAACAGGCTATTATATATACAGAAAAAAAGCAACAGCAAAGTCATACCCAAAAGCTCCATATGCTGAACTTGGAGAGGTTACAAGCTACACCGACAATGCAGTTGCCTGTGGAGAAAAGTACACCTACGCAGTAAAAACTGTAAGAAATGTTAAGGGCAAGAATTTTAGTAGTGATTACTCAGCAAGTAAAAGTGCTATCCCTGTTACAAATGCCCCTACAGTTAAGGTCAGCTATAAGGATTATAAATCCCTAAGAATTTCCTGGTCACTTGTTGATGGTGCTGACGGATATAGGGTTTATCACAAAAAGAATGGGGATAAAAAATGGACAGCTATTGCAACCTTTGGCAGTAATACCCTTTCAAGCTGTGTGCATACAGGTATTGCAACAGGTATAAAGCACACCTATACAGTACGAGGTTACCGTACAAATGTAGATAAAAAAATATGGGGCGACTTTGACAGTAAGGGTGTTTCAAAAATCCCTGTTACAAGTGCGCCAAGGCTTACCTCTGCAAAAAATATTGCCTATAAGCATATTAAGGTTGAGTGGCAACAGGTAGATGGTGCAGAGGGCTACAAAATTTATCGCAAGTTAGATGGAGCCAAGAGTTGGTCTGCCTTAGGTGTGGTAAAAGGAAAGGATGCAATATCCTATGTTGACAAAAATGCAGTTTGTGGTAAGAAATATCACTATACAGTAAGAGCTTACCGAAAGGTTGGTACAAAGACAAGCTACGGACTTTATAACAAGACAGGGATTTCAGCTATGTCCCTGCCAGAAAAACCATTGTTGACAGTTGTTTCTGATAATTACAATAAAATCAAGATTCGTTGGAGTCAGTGCTACGGTGCAACAGGCTATAAGGTTTACAAAAAGACTGTAGGTGGTAGCTATTACCTGCTTTTGAAAACAGCCTCCCCAAGCTATACTACATATATTGATACAGTTGAGTGTGGTGTGGAGTATTCCTACTACGTTACAGCCTACAAAACTGTGGATAAGGTGGAATATGGTAGCTATGACAGCGATGTAAAGAGCTGTAAGGCTGTGCCACAAACAGCAAAATTGCAGTCAGTAATTAGCGAAAGTAAGAGAAGTGCCACCATAAGCTGGACACCTGTAACAGGTGCAAGTGGGTATCATATCTATCGCAAGGAGCAGAACGGCAAGTACGCCAATGTGGCAGATGTGAACTCAGGAAGTGGAAAGTCCTTTGTTGACCAAAACCTTGAAAGTGGCAAGAAATATACATATACTGTTGTGGCATATAGAATATGCCCTATGGGATATATAAAGGGTACATATAATAAAACAGGACTTACCGTTACGGTGAAATAAGCACAAAAAGGCACTTAACCACAATGGTTAAGTGCCTTACTTTTCTGTATTTTATTTTATAGGGCAAGCCTTTTCTATTTCTTCTGCTGTTTGGTTCATATAGTCCCCTGCATAGTCCTCAACCTGTCCTTTATCCACAGCCTTTGCAAGGTCTGGGTCCATTGGAAGCTTTGCAAGAACCTTTGTGTTGTTCTTCTTTGCAACTTCTTCAATGTGGCTTTCCCCAAAGATTTTGTGCTTTTCGTTGCAGTTAGGACACATAAAGTAGCTCATATTCTCAACAATGCCAAGGATTGGCACCTTCATAATATTTGCCATATTTACAGCCTTTTCCACAATCATTGATACAAGCTCCTGTGGAGAAGTAACAATAACAATACCGTCAATCGGTAGGCTCTGGAAAACTGTTAGTGGAACATCCCCTGTTCCCGGTGGCATATCCACAAACATATAGTCAATATCCTGCCAAACTACATCAGTCCAAAATTGCTTAACAACACCTGCAATAACAGGACCTCGCCATACAACAGGCTGAGTTTCATCAGGAAGTAGCAGGTTAACTGACATAATGTCAATGCCTGTTTTTGTGGTAACAGGATAGAGCTCGTCATTTCCGTTGCCCCTTGCCCTTTCCTTAATGCCAAAGGATTTTGGGATAGATGGACCTGTAATATCAGCGTCAAGAATTGCAGTTTTGTATCCTTTTAAATTCATTGTTACTGCCAGGGTTGAGGTTACAAGGCTTTTGCCAACTCCACCCTTGCCAGAAACAACACCAATAACCTTTTTTACAGAGCTTTTGTCGTTGAGCTTTGCAATAAGGCTTTCTTTATTTTTACTGCTACAGCTTTCGCCACAGCTTGAACAATCGTGTGTGCAACCCATTTTAGTACCTCTTTATATTTTTTAGATGAATTAGATGTTGATTTCTACACTTGCATCATCGGCAGAGTCATCTGCATCGTCATTAGCAATAGCATTGCTAATGGTGTCTTCCATTTCTTCCATTTCCTCTAATTCTTCTGTGTCCTCAATTTCTTCCATAATTCCGTTTTCTACAAAGCCCTCTGCCACTTCTTCCTCAGTAATTTCAAAACCACTAAGGAATGTGTAAGGAATACCGTAACCAAGTGCAACACCTGCAAGAGCAACTACAAGGGAGTTGCTACCAAAGGTATCTCCAAGTGGTAGAGATGGAGCAATACTTGTTAGAAGTAAGTAAAGTGCTGGTAAATCAAGAATAATTAGTGTTGCAAGGCTGAATCTCTTAACAGGCTTGCCGTCGCCAACTCTTGTTGCGTAGAAAAGAATAAGACCGAATACTGCTGTTACGATTGCGTTAATCATACTTTGAACGCTGTCTGACTGATTGAGTGTGCTAAAAAAGTATGTGCAACCTACAAATGCAATAATAAGGAATGCTGAAAGGATGAGATTGATTGTTGTTTTCTTTTTCATAAGAAAAACCTCCGTAGTTGTTTTTATTTTTATCTGCTTATTTATTCTAATACATCTATGTGATGATTGTATGAATTTTTATTTAATTTTTGCAACAAGACAGTACCAACCGTTAAGGAAAAGCTTGTCAGTAATTTGGAAGTTTTTGCTGACCTCCTCAATAACCTCATCAACCCTTGTGTCGATAATGCCACTCATAATGTAGGTGGAGTCCTGCTTCATAAATTTCTTAACACCCTCTGAAAGGAAGATAATTGCATCTGCAACAATGTTTGCCACAACAATGTCGAATTTTCCCTCCACCTTTTCGGTAAAGCTACCTTCAATGGCAGTAAATTTCTCTGCAACATTGTTGAGGACTGCGTTTTCCCTTGCAGTTTTAACAGCAAGAGGGTCAATGTCCACACCAACAGCACTTTCTGCTCCAAGTAGGAGAGAGGCGATTGCCAAAATGCCACTGCCACAGCCAACATCGAGAACAGTGGTGTTTTCCTTAACAATTTTCTCCAACACACCAAGGCAAAGGCTTGTGGTTTCGTGAGTGCCTGTGCCAAAGGCAAGACCTGGGTCAAGGTTAATGACAATTCTTCCCTGTGGGTCGTAATTCTCCCTCCAGGTAGGACGGATAAGGAGCTTTTCCCCAATAGGAGTTGGCTGAAAGTACTGTTTCCAGTTGTTGAGCCAGTCCTCATCGGCACAGTCAAGGGTGTCAACAGTAAAGTCAATGTCTGCCTCTTTTAGCCTTTCCTTAATCTGCTCCATAGCCTCAAATGGGTTGTCCTCACAGCTAATGTACATATGCACCTTGGCTTTGGTTCTGTCCCTTTTCAGCAGGTCCTCGTCAATCAGGTCAATGTGGGCAATTTCCTCCACATTTTCCTCAAGGTTTGTGTAGTCCTCAATATATATGCCGTAAGGCACAATTTCATTGGCAATATCAGAGGTTCTGTCAATGTCCTCTGTGCCAACAGTAACTGTAATTTCTGTCCAATCCATAAATTCACCAACCTTACAAAATATCATACATTCCTATTTTACTGTATTTGTAATCATATTGCAAATAAAAGTTTTAAATCCTACATAACTGTTACTATTTTGAAATTGATATTATAAATTAAAAGTGCTATAATAGGAAGGTAAAAAATGAGAAAGTATTGTCAAAAGACAATTAGAGTTAAGTTAAGAGGTAGCTATGGCAAAGAAAAAGCCTATTGAAAAAGCAACAGAGCCACAGGATAGTGGCTTTAGTTTAAAAAAACAAATATTGTACATAGTTATATTCCTTGCACTAATCGGAGTAACCTTTTATGCTATTGTAGGGCAGAATGAGGAGCTTACATTTAGGAGCTTTATGGATTATGTCCTCAGCCTACAACCATTTTGGCTGTTGGCAGGAATTCTTTGTGTATTTATGTTCATTATGCTTGAGGGTATGAGTATTCGCTATATTGCAGGGAAGCTTGGTTACAAAAGGGGATATTACAACGGCTTTATTTATTCGGCAGCAGATATTTATTTTTCTGCCATAACCCCGTCTGCGTCAGGTGGTCAACCTGCATCAGCCTTTTATATGGTTAAGGACAAAATTCCAATGTCCGTTACCACCATAACTCTTGTGCTGAATATTATGCAGTACACAATGTCCCTGGCTGTTATCTCCCTTTTGTGCTTTGTTTTAAGACCGGAATATTTCCACCTGTTTGACGGCTGGTCACAGCTACTGATTATTATAGGTGTTATTGTTCAAATTGTTTTAACAGTGCTTTTTGCAATGCTTGTATTCTTCCCCAACATTATTAAGGGTGTTTGTGAGTGGTTCATAACCCTGCTAACAAGAATGAAGATAATGCGTAAGAGAAGAAGAAAGCTGAAAAAGCTCTACAATATGGTTGATGAATACAGGGATTGTGCAAAAATAATTAAGGAATCCCCTGTGATTATTGCTGTGGCTTTTCTCTTTAATCTGCTACAGAGGTTTTTTGTAATTGCAGTTACCTACTGCGTGTACAAAGGTGGTGGCAATACAGGCCATTCCTTTATTGATGTAATGGCTGTCCAGGGCTATGTGCTAATTGGTAGCAACAGCATACCTGTACCAGGGGCAGTTGGAATTGCAGATTATCTGTTCCTTGACGGATTTAAGACAATTTTCAGCAGTCCGGCAAGTACAACTATGGGCGAGATTGTAAGTAGAGGACTTTCCTTCTACATCTGCATAATTGTGTGTGGTGGCTTTACTCTTGGACACCACGCAAGGCTAATATTCAAAGGTAAGAAGAATAAATAGTATGGGTAAATTGGAGGGGCAAAAGTGTTAGGGTTTTACAATTATACGGTTATACTTACATATATTTCTCTTTGTTCAGCAGTTACAGGCATATTCACAGCTATTGCAGGAACAGGGCATCCTTTTATTGCTACCTGTTGTCTGCTTCTTAGTGGCTTTTGTGATGCCTTTGATGGCATTGTGGCAAGGAGCAAAAAGGACAGAACAGAGCAGGAAAAGAAGTTCGGCATACAGATTGACTCCCTTGTGGACTTAATCGCCTTTGGTGTTCTTCCTTGTGCAATCGGCTATGCTTGTTATATGAGCCACGTTGGCAAGGGCTTTATCCTTAGTGAAAAGTGGATAGCCTTTAAAATTCTTGCAGACAACAAGCTGGCAATTTACTTTATAGTTTTCTGCATCTTTATTTTAGCAGGACTTATCCGTCTTGCCTACTTTAATGTTATGGAGGAGGAGCGACAGAGCAAAACCTCTGAAAAAAGGAAGTACTACGAGGGTATTCCAATTACAACATCTTGTCTTATCTTCCCAACAATTATGCTGATTCAGTACATTGTTGGTGATGCCTTTGATATTTCCCCTTACTATGTTCTTGCTTTGCTGATTACAGCCTTCCTATTTGTTAGCAAGGTGCATATCAGAAAGCCAGGGTTCAAGGTTATTATGATTATGGTTGGTGTTGGACTTGTGGAGTTCGCACTTATGATTGTTTTTAAATTCTTTGTATAAAGGTGAAATATGGAAGTTAAGAGAACTATTGACCTAAAAACCTTGCCACAGGATAAGTCACTTAAGTTCCTCTACAAAAACAGCTTTGGCAGAATAATCCTAAAGGTGATTACTCTGCCTTTTGTTTCATCTCTTGTAGGGGCGTATATGAATAGTGGTCTGTCAAAAGGCAGAATAGACAAGTTTATCAGGACAAATGGAATAAATATGGAGGACTACGAAAAGGCAGAGTTCAAGTCCTTTAATGAGTTTTTTACAAGAAAAATAAAGGCAGAAAAACGCCCCTTCCCAAAGGAAAAGTCTGTGCTTTTCTCCCCTTGTGACGGAAAGCTAAGTGCCTACAAAATTAGTAAGGACACCGTACTACCGGTAAAGGGAAGTAGCTACACAATAAGTCAACTCCTTGATAATCCTGACCTTGCCAAGGAGTACGAGGGTGGCTCTTGCCTTGTTTTCAGACTTGCAGTTGACGATTACCACAGATATTGCTATATTGACGACGGCACAAAAACTGACAATGTGAAAATCAAAGGTAAGCTCCATACAGTACAGCCAATCGCCCTTAATATGATGCCTGTTTTTGTACAAAATTCCAGAGAATATACAGTTCTCCATACAGAGAATTTCGGGGATGTGGTGCAGGTTGAGGTTGGTGCACTTTGTGTTGGCAAAATCAAGAATCACCACGGCAGTGGCAAAATCACAGCAGGACAGGAAAAGGGAATGTTCCTCTTTGGTGGCTCAACAATTATTCTGCTTATCCATAAGGACAAGGCAGAAATTCAGCAGGAGTTCTTTAAAAATACAGAAAATAGCATGGAAACCATTGTGAAAATGGGAGAGCCAATAGGGAGAAAAATGAAGTGATAGCAGTATATTTTCTCTGCTTTTTTATGTGGATTGGCATTTGCATTTTTTACTTTAATACGAGGTGGCACAGGCACCTTGAAAGTAAGGGCAGAAAAAGAGGTGCAATCTACATTACAAGGAGCATTTATCTTAAGGTCCATTCTGACGGAGTGATTTATTCCCTCTTTAAAAAGGATAGGGAAGTGGCTGACAATGTGCTTGAGTTCAGCAACGGTGTTTTCAAAACAAAATTTGTCACCATATTCGGCACAATCACCCTAAACAGACTTACAAAGAAAATTGAAATTAACGAAGAAAGAGGCGTGTAGAAAGTTTTTTCTACACGCCTTATTTTGTTAAATTGCACAAGCTATAAGTGTAATGTTTGTGTACTATTTTTTTGCATATTTATTGAAAAAATTATTTGCTAAAGTATAATGAAGGTAGAAATACTATGGAGGTGTTCTTATGAAAAAGCTATTGTCAATAACATTATCCTTGCTAATATTTGCAACTGTTATTTTCTCAACAACAGTAATGGCAGAGGATAATACATCAGAGAAATGTAATATAAATGTTATATCAAATACTGATTATGTGCTTACAAATACTGCAAAATCAGTAACAAAAGGCGATTCATATAGTACAACCTTGATAATTACAAGTGCTACAGAATCTATAAATGTTGGTATTTCTGTAATATTAGGTGATGGCACATATGTTAAGGCTGTAGATCAGAAAATAAATGAATTTCTAATTGACATACAAAGGTTACTGATGATGTGTATATAACTGTTGAGGACAGAACGATTGAGAAATCAGATAATGATAAGGTATTCTTAATACAAAATTATAAAAACATTACATCAAGTATCGATAGTGAAATTATCAAGAGTGATGATAAAGCTCAGGTAATCAGGCTCACCCCAGAAGCTAACTATGAAATTAAGTCGCTAAGGGCATATTTTAAGGCAGATTATTATAATATGGAAGTTCGTGGTGATGAACTGAAAAAGTTAGATTATGTTGCTGGAAATTTTTATGATTTGAACAGCAAAAATGTTAATAAAAATTCTGACGGAACAGTTGATATTACCATTAGCTCCCTATATACTCTATATGTAGAGGCAGTAGCTGAGCCTATCTCTGAAAATTCAAATATTGTTGAATTGATGGCAGAAAAGTACCCAAATGTTAAATTCAATCTTGTTGATTTAGGTGCATTGGGAGAAGGAAGATTATATTATAATGTTACAGAATATTATCAATTTACAACTTCCACTCTAACATATGGTGACTATAAGTTTGAAGTTCATTCCCAACAATCACCTACAGGATTAGGTTTATATTATCTGCTTGATAACAAGGTTTATACTTTTGATGAGGCATATAATGCTAAGCTATTTACAATGGACGAAGTTGCAAATGTTATCTTGTCAGAAAGTAATAAGAATATTAGATATAATTGGGTTCTGAAAAAGGTTAGTGAAACTACCACAACCAAACCAACAACAAAGCCTAATGTAAAGGTTTCAAGGGTTACACTTAATACAAAGTCAGTATCCTTTAGTATTGGGGATACAATAGCACTAAAGGCTTATGTATATCCAC
>JBGUUL010000103.1:0-1591 GCA_045133515.1 Ruminococcus sp. | reverse complement strand
AGTACTTGAAAACATTGATAGCAATCCATTTGAACCTTGAAAAGCAGCTTCATCTGCAAAAATCAAAGCATTTCCAATATTTATCATTCAATCACCATAAAAAATAAAAATAAAAATAAAAATAAAAAATAATTTAAAGAGAGAAACTCCCTTTAAATTGGAAAATTATTTTATTACAACTTTACCAGTCTTTTTAACTGCTACATAAGTCTTATCACCAGCAAACTTAACTGTAACCTTATAGGTTTTCTTCTTAGACAATTTGACCTTTACAGTAGCTACACCTTTCTTATTGGTTTTTGCAGTGTATTTCTTACCGTTTACAGTGAAAGTGACCTTTTTGGACTTGATGACCTTTCCAGTCTGATCTTTCAATGTTGCAGTTAATTTCTTGACTTTAGCAGCCTTTTTATAAGTCTTCTTAGGTACAGTGAGTTTAGTTTTTGTTTTAGTCACTTTGACCTTAATTGACTTGCTGCTAGCAGTGTAATAGCTGTCTCCTGCAAATTTAAGACTTACAGTGAAAGTTTTTACAGAAGTCAAGCTTAATTTAATGGTAGCCACACCTTTGGAATTGGTTGTTGCACTATAGGTTTTTCCATTCACGGTTGCAGTGATCCTTCTATTTGCAACAAGATTTCCACTAGCATCCTTTAAGGTCACTGTAATTGATTTTGGAGTTGCAGTTACTGCATAAGTCTTGCCAGATGAAGTCAAGCTTGTGCTGTCTTTAGTTAAAGTAAGTTTTCCAGTGCTGGTAGATGCAAGGAAGTTACCTTCACCATTGAAATATGCAACAACAACAAAAGTGCCTGCTTTACTTATGCTAACCTTAACTTTAGCTACACCGTTTGCATCAGTTGTTCCTGTGTAATTCTTACCATCCAATGCTAAAATAATGCTTTGGTTGGGAAGCACTTTTCCATTAATGTCCTTAAGGGTAATTGAAACATACTTGTTTCCATTGTTCCATTTATATGAAACATCTGAAACGGTTATGACAGTATTATGAGGAATTGTTGTTTCAAAGTTATTGTCAAGAATGTTTTCATCGTTTTCCACAAGAGTGCGGTTAACGACTTCATGGACATTGATTGCAGAAATTGTAAAGTTGTTTGCAAATGTGGAATTGGTTGCTTTGTAACCTAAGTAAATTCCGACACCATGATAAGGACCTTTAATGAAAACATTGTTGTCAACGAATGAATTGTTTTTAGAGCCTACAGCAGTGCTGTTTGAGCTTGCTCCAATAATTCCTATAGCATAAATCACAGGGTCATTTGACTCAAGTGTAATGTTGTTGTTTGAAATGGTATTGTTGAATCCTCCATAATGAATGAATACTCCTGCAATAGTGTTGCAAGATTCATTCAATTTATAGAAAGGATCAAGAGCCGAACTTACATTAACATTGTTGTTTGTGAAGTTGACATTGGATGAATGTACGAATAAAGCACCATAAGTTCTAAATAGGCCAGAAATCATATGTGTTCCTGGAATAACCCCATCTAATAATCCAGAGCCACCAGCACCATCTGGACAGATAGTGGTTCCATCAGGACAAATTATAGAACCATCAGCACAAACCTCA
>JBGUUL010000102.1:0-2197 GCA_045133515.1 Ruminococcus sp. | reverse complement strand
CAATTTTGCCGTCTTCAACCTCTGCACGGCAATCAGCACACCACAATTTGAAGAATAGATAATCCTCAGAAGGCTTGAATCTTTCTAACTTTGCAACCATCTTGTTACAGTTAGGACACTCAACAATGCCCTCCTCTGTTTCTTCGGTTTCTGCTTCTGTAGGTTCTTCCTCAGTTTCAGCCTCTGTTGGCTCTTCTTTAGGCTCTTCCTCAGTTTCAGCCTCTGTTGGTTCTTCTTCCTCTGCCTCTGTAGGCTCGTCCTTTTCCTCTACAGGCTCTTCCTCGGTATCATCAGATGAGCTTGACACATCAGACTCGTTGCTATCATCTTCTACCTCTGCTACTGTTTCCTGAGTCTTTACAGGCTTTGCAGGACTACCACCGTTAGTATTTGCACTTATAGTAAAGAAAACTACAATTATACCAACAATTATAGCAACAGCTATAATACCAACAACTGCACTTGATTTTTCACCATTATTTCTGTTGTTATACATAATGACCTCCTAGTTTTATTATATTAAATTCTCACTGATTATTCATATGCATACAAGCTTCATTTTCTAATTATACACATATGAACATTCAACTATAAGAATATTTTAGCTTTGATAACTTTATTTGTCAATATATTAGAGAACATTAAAAGAAATATTGTATATAGCTACATTTAGAAATTAGAAAATCTTTGTAGTCCACTTTGTACAATCCCATACATCGTTAACTACATCACGATAAAACTCTGGCTCGTGACAAATTAACAGCACACTTCCCTTATACTCCTGAATTGCACGTTTAAGCTCATCCTTTGCATCTACATCAAGATGATTTGTAGGCTCGTCCAATAGTAACATGTTTGTTTCCTTGTTAATCAGCTTACAAAGTCTTACCTTTGCCTGCTCACCACCACTAAGTACTCTTACCTGACTTTCGATATGCTTTGTTGTTAAACCACATTTTGCAAGTGCTGCACGAACCTCGTACTGTGCCATAGACGGAAACTCTTTCCAGATTTCTTCAATACAGGTTGCTGATTTATCTCCTGAAAATTCCTGTTCAAAGTATCCTACTAAAAGGTTATCTCCCAGCTCAACAGAGCCATCAAGTGGAGGGATAATTCCCAATATACTTTTTAACAATGTTGTTTTTCCTATTCCGTTTGCTCCTACAAGTGCAATTTTTTGTCCACGCTCCATAGAAAGTGTAAGTGGTTTAGAAAGAGGCTCGTCGTAGCCGATAACTAAATTTTTCGCTTCAAAAATAAGCTTTCCTGGGGCACGTCCAGCCTTAAAGTTAAATTCTGGCTTTGGCTTTTCTGCTGCAAGCTCAATAACATCCATTTTATCCAGCTTCTTTTGTCTTGACATTGCCATATTTCTTGTAGAAACACGAGCCTTATTTCTTGCAACAAAGTCTTTAAGCTCGCTGATTTCTTGCTGTTGACGTCTATATGCAGCCTCCAATTGTGCTTTTTTAACTGCATAAACCTCCTGAAAATGGTTATAGTCACCAACATAACGGTCTAATTTCTGATTTTCCATATGGTAGATAATATTTATTACCTCATTCAAGAACGGAATATCGTGAGAAATTAAAACAAATGCATTTTCATACTCAATCAAATAACGCTTTAGCCACAATATATGCTCTTCATCAAGATAGTTTGTAGGCTCATCCAGTAGCAATATATCTGGCTTTTCAAGCAATAGCTTTGCAAGAAGCACCTTTGTTCTCTGACCACCACTTAAATCTGTAACATCACGGTCAAGACCAATATCTGATAACCCCAAAGCACGTGCAACCTCTTCTACCTTTGCGTCAATAACGTAAAAATCGTGCAGTGTTAATGTATCCTGAATTGTTCCCAATTCCTCAAGCAACACTTCCATTTCATCTTCATTTGCAGAACCAAGCTCATCACAAATTTTATTCATTTTTTCTTCTAATTCAAACAAATACGAAAATGCCGATTTTAGAACATCCTGAATTGTCATACCCTGTTCAAGTATAGTGTGCTGATCTAAATATCCAACACGAACATTCTTTGACCATTCTACCTTTCCCTCATCAGGCTGTAGCTTTCCTGTTACAATATTCATAAATGTAGATTTTCCCTCTCCGTTTGCACCTACAAGACCAATATGCTCTCCTTTTAACAAACGGAATGAAACATCTGCAAAAATTGCACGATCACCAAA
>JBGUUL010000101.1:0-5485 GCA_045133515.1 Ruminococcus sp. | reverse complement strand
CATATTTTTCGAGAAGTAACCGATAGTCGTACAAAGGTACTACGAGGTTGCTTCTCGGAAAAAGCAAATATCCCCCATTTATGGGGGCTAAAATAGATGTAAAGTCTGTAACAGGAATAAAACCCTTAACTAACTAAAGATGTCAGTTAAGGGCTATTTTTTATATTGAAATCATTTGCGTTAGGACGACTTTTTCCGGTAGTCAAACCCCATTTGCATAGCAAATGGGGTTAATTCGTGCGTTATTTCATATCCTTAACAATGTTTTCAACTTCCTTCTGGAGTTCATCATTAAGGTGATAGAACTTCTTTCCGTCAGTCATAACAAAATAATCCTGCTTATCCTTTGGATACAGCTTTACCTGTGAGGAAATCAGCTTGTCCTTGCTGTTTGCCCAAAAGATGTAGTTCTTTGTTTTGTCCAGCTCATCGCTATATGGCACATTGTCCTCATCAGTTTCTGTGTAGTTATCCATATTGCTTAGCTTTGCATATAGTTCCTGTGAGCAGTCCTTTTCTACACTTTCCAGCTTTTTGTTGTGCTTGTCAAAGACAATGCCTGTGTCGTAGTTTTGGTAGTTGCTGTAATAATCTTCAAAGTCCTTCTTCTCATTTTCTGCCACAAAAATACTGCCTGTAATGTTGGTGTCCTGAGTAACAATAATGTTGTAGCTATTGTAGTTGCTTAATTCATATAGCTTAGGCACGCCTGTAAGGATAGAATCCTCTATATCCTTGTACTTGTATTTTCCACTTTGTCCGTTTAGCACAAAGTCAGTTTTTACATAGTGAGTGTCCTTGTAAATTGCATCCTCTGTACTGCTAAGTGTGTAGAAAATAGTTCCAACTTCACTATAAGAGGAAGTAACCACCATTGCAATAAGAGAAATTCCCACCACCAAAGCACCAATAAGGGCTGTGATTACAGTTGGCTTGTTGAAGGAAGACTTCTTCTCAAAGGTGTTACTCTTTTTCTTAATAATAATACTTGCAAAGTAGATGATAACAGCGATTATTACAAGGGCAAATCCAAGAATAATGCCACCGGAAATGTTGAGAGCTGTTGATAAATCCATAATGTACTCCTTAAAAATATAAAATTATACCACAATTTTGCCGAGGAAAACCCCTAAAATACAAAGGGTAACGCTGGCTAAAATATATGCAAAGGCAGTAATGTAACTGCCTCTTTCCAGTAGGTTAAAGGCCTCTAAACTAAAGGTGCTAAAGGTGGTAAAGCCACCACATAGACCAACCTTTAGAAAAAGGGTTAGGTTCTGGTTAAGATTAAGCCTTTCTGAGCCAAAGGCTACAATGCCGATTATAAATGCACCAAGGAAATTGATAAGTAGGGTTGTAAAGGGAAAATTGTGCCGTCCAAAAGTGGGAATAAGCCCCAAAAGATAACGGCAAACTGCACCTACTGCCCCACCTAAGGCTACCATAATTACATTCATAATTCTCACCTCTATAGTGATTATAAGAGAAAAATAATAAATAGTCAAATAGTACTTGATTTTTTTTGGAAATAATGGTATATTACTATTGTTGTGAAAAACGCTGGTATAGCTCAGTAGGTAGAGCGCTTCCATGGTAAGGAAGAGGTCGTCGGTTCAAATCCGACTATCAGCTCCAAATCCTCAAGCATTGCTTGGGGATTTTTATATATTTATTTGGTGAATTATTATGAAGACTACTCTGACAGAATTTTCAATTACAAATAAAATAATTGACTTGATTGCAGAAATTTCCCAATTAGTTGGGCAAATTTCTGTTACAATACAAGTGGATAAAAATCCAATGTTGCGTAGGAAAAATCGTATAAATACCATTTATGGTTCCTTGGCTATTGAGCAAAACACACTTACTATTGAACAAATAACAGCTGTGATAAATGGTAAAAGGGTTTTAGCCCCACCAAAGGATATTGAGGAAGTAAAAAACGCATTTGAAATATATTCCTATTTAGATACCATAAATCCATATTCTGTGGAAGATTTGTTAAAGGCTCACGGCGTAATGATGAGGGGTCTTGTTGATGACTATGGAAGTTTCCGTGAGGGCCCTGTTGGGGTTGTTGACAGTAAAACAGGTAGAGTGATTCACTTTGGTACTTTACCTGCCTATGTTCCCAAGTTAATGAATGATGTTTTAAAATGGGCAGAGGAAAGTGATGTTCACCTTCTTATAAAAAGCTGTATTTTTCACTATGAATTTGAGTTGATTCACCCTTTTTCAGACGGTAATGGAAGAATGGGAAGACTGTGGCATACAGTATTGCTTTCTAAATGGAATTCTATATTTCAATGGATTCCTGTGGAATCAATAATTCACGATAATCAAGAAGAATATTACAGGGTTCTTAATTTATGTAATGAAAAAATGGATGCTACAGACTTTGTTTTGTTTATGCTAAATAGCATAAAAACAGCAATTCTCGAAGTAAAAGAAACAGTGTAAATGGAAGAATAAAATGGAAATTGTTATAGAAATTATAGGAGATATTATTGCTGAAATTGTTTCTGCCATTGTAGAAAGTGAAAAAGTGCCAAAGGCTATAAGAGCTTTGCTGATTTCAGTAATAGGTGGATTTGTAATATTCCTATGTGTATTTTTAGGTTTAGGAGTTACAAACTTTGCCCTGAAATTTGTACCATATACCATAGCAGGCTTAATGCTTGCCCTTGTCATATATTTGGATATAAGGGTTTTAAGAGGGAAAAAGAGTAAACCCAATGATTAAAGGAAATATAGACCTGCTTACTAATTAAGTTCTTATTGACTTTTTGTAAAAATAATAATAAAATATAAATAGGATAAATTTATCCTATATTTTTATACTATAAGTAATGGAGGTCGCTATGAATATCAATACAAAGTCACTTGTTTCTATTACAGAGGCAAATCAAAATTTTTCAAAGGTTGCAAGACTTGTGGATGAAAACGGAACTGCTGTAATTCTGAAAAATAATGTCCCTCGTTATCTTATTGTGGAATTTAATCAGGCAGAAGAGGAACAAATTGCAAATAATGAGGATGTATTAGAAATTTCAAAAAGACTTATTGCTAAAAATCGAGAGGCTTATGAGGTTCTTGCAAAATGATTGTATTAGCAAAAGAACAGATAATTACTATGCATTCTATGCTCATTTCAGAAACAGGTGGTATTGACGGATTAAGAGATGTTTCTCTTTTAGAGTCTGCAATAAAAGCACCTTTTCAATCTTTTGAAGGAACGGAACTTTATCCAACAATATATCAAAAAGCATCAAGACTTGGTTTTGGAATAATTAAGAACCATCCTTTCATAGATGGGAACAAAAGAATAGGTGCTCATACTATGCTTGTGTTTCTTTCTCTTAATGGAATTGAAATTGAGTCCACCCAAAAATCACTTTATGAGATTATATTGGGTGTTGCAGATGATAGGGTGAGTTTTGAAGAGTTTACAGATTGGATAATAGAGCATAGCTTATAAGTTTACTAAAAAAGCTGAGAAGTGGTTTCCCATTTCTCAGCTATATTTTTACTCAAAAATTTCCTTAATTTTATCCATAAAGGACTTGCGTTTTTGGTAGTTCTTTTCGCTTGTATGCTTTTGCAGTTCCTTAATAAGGGTCTTTTGCTTGCTGTTAAGGTTCTTTGGAATTTCAACAGTAACCCTTACAAACTGGTCGCCTCTGCCTCTGCCGTTAAGGTGTGGGAAGCCCTTGCCCTTTAGCTTGAAAATATCATTTGGCTGTGTTCCTTCGTGGATTGAATACTTAACCTTACCGTCAAGAGTTGGCACAGTTACCTCGTCACCAAGGGTTGCCTGTGCAAAGGTGATTGGCATATCGCACCACACATCGTCACCCTTGCGTTCAAAAATTGGGTGAGGACGAACATTAACATAAACTCTAAGGTCACCTGCAACACCACCATTTATGCCACTGTTACCGTGACCACTGATGTTGAGAATCTGTCCGTTGTCAATACCTGCTGGAATTGTCACATCAACGGACTTGCTCTTTCTGATTCTGCCCTTGCCGTCACAATGCCTACAAGGCTTTTCAACAATTCTACCTTGACCGTGACAGGCGTCACAGGCTTTTTGTGTCTGAACCACACCGAAAGGTGTTCTCTGATTTATAGTAACTCTACCTGTGCCGTTACAGGAGGTACAGGTTTTTGGACTTGTGCCTTTTTCTGCACCTGTTCCGTTACATTCAGGACAGGTTGAAATGCTCTTGTACTTAACCTGTGTTTTTGTACCCTTTGCAGCCTCCTCAAAGGAAACAAACACATTGGTTTCCACATCAGTACCACGCTTTGGAGCATTTGGGTTGGCTCGTCTGCCACCACCAAAACCACCAAAGCCACCGAAAACGGAGTTGAAGATGTCGCCAAGGTCAATATCCTGTCCAAAAGGACTTCCACCAGGGCCACCTGCACCAAAGTTAGGGTCAACTCCTGCGTGACCAAACTGGTCGTATCTTGCTTTTTTCTCAGAATCGGAAAGCACCTCGTATGCCTCGTTTACTTCCTTAAATTTTGCCTCAGCTTCCTTGTCGCCTGGGTGCAAATCTGGATGATACTTCTTTGCACTTTGTCTGAAAGCCTTTTTTATATCTGCTTCAGAGGCGCTCTTGTCAATGCCAAGCACCTCGTAGTAATCTCTTTTTTCTGCCATAGCTACTTACCCCCTATTTTATGGTGAAAGCACAAATTTCTACAGTTATCTATTATAACTGCACAAAGCTGTACTTTCAAGTGTTTTTTCAAAGTTCAAGGGTGGCAGGGACCTACCACCCTTGAGTATTTTAACTATCAGTTAAATTTAGTCAACATCCTTAAAGTCTGCATCGTAAACATTGTCATCGCCACCGTTTGGTGCGCCACCCATATCAGGTGCAGGACCTGGCTGTGGCTGACCCTGTGGAGCTGCCTGCTGATATAGCTTCTGGGAAATTTCCATAAGAGCCTTTTCAAGGTCATCCTTAGCACCCTTAATAAGAGTTGCATCGTCCTTCTGACAAGCATCCTTAACAGCCTGTGCCTTTGTTGTAAGAGTTGTCTTGTCTGCATCTGCTAACTTGTCGCCGTTTTCCTTAACAAGCTTTTCAGCCTGGTAAGCCATATTTTCAGCCTCGTTCTTAGCATCAACAGCCTCTCTTCTGCTCTTATCCTCAGCAGCAAACTGTTCAGCTTCCTTAACAGCCTTGTCAATGTCCTCCTTGCTCATAGAAGTGGAGTTGCTGATTGTGATTTTCTGCTCTGCGCCTGTGCCAAGGTCCTTAGCAGAAACATTAACAATACCATTTGCGTCAATATCGAATGTAACCTCAATCTGTGGAACACCACGCATAGCAGGAGCAATACCTGTAAGAGCAAACAGACCTAACTGCTTGTTATCTCTTGCAAATTCTCTTTCACCCTGTAGAACATTGATTTCAACCTGTGTCTGATTGTCAGCAGCAGTTGAGAAAATCTGGCTCTTCTTTGT
>JBGUUL010000100.1:0-6283 GCA_045133515.1 Ruminococcus sp. | reverse complement strand
TTATAGAAAAAACGCACAGATATTATTCTGTGCGTTTCATCAATAGTGCAAACAATGAATCTCTAAAGAAGATTACAACATTATCTTGTGTTCGACTGCTAAGTTCGTTGGTGGAGGTGAGGAGAATCGAACTCCTGTCCGAAGGTTCATTCCTATGGCTTTCTACGAGTGTAGTTTATGTTTTAACATTCCCTTACAGCATCGCCCACAAACAGGCTATACTGCTTAGTAGCCCCTAATGTGTGACAAAGGTCGGAGCACTCCGATGTTCACATTTACCACTAAACGATGCCCGAATTAAGCCGTGGTACTCTTAAAACGAACAAGCTGCCTTAAGCAGCTAATGCAACTTTATTGTTGTCGCTTATTTTAAAAAATTGCAGGTTAGAAGTGGCCCTGCACCACTACTCGCTTACCAGAGTTCAAAGCCCCCGTCGAAACCTTTACACCCCCATATATTTATAAGGCAGGACTTCCTGCCCTATAGTTATTGTGGACTATTTATACTATTATGAATATTGTTTAATTGCTTCATTTAATAGCTGTATTTATTTAATAGTTGTCTTTAAAAGCTCTTTCCATATTTCTCTTTGCATCTCTTTCTGCAATTGATGCCCTTTTATCATAGAGCTTTTTACCCTTGCAAAGGCCAACCTGAACCTTAACCTTACTGCCCTTAAAATAAAGGGAGAGAGGAATAAGAGAAAGTCCCTGTTGCTGTAATGTGCCAAAAAGCTTTAGGATTTCCTTTTTATGCATCAAAAGTCGTCTTACCCTCATAGGGTCACGGTTAAAGATGTTACCGTGGTCGTAAGGGGAGATGTGCATACCGTTTACGAAAATTTCCCCATCAACAATGTTGCACCAGCTGTCCTTTAGGTTGACTCTGCCAGCACGAAGGGACTTTACCTCTGTGCCACAAAGCTCAATTCCAGCCTCATAGCTTTCAAGAACAAAGTAATCGTGGTATGCCTTTTTGTTACTCGCTATTGTTTTTGTACTTTCTTTCATAATTTACACCTTAATTAAAAAGCTGTTCATTAAAGAATTATTTATCAAAGAGCCGTTCTGCCCTCAAGCGCCCTTGCAAGTGTAACTTCATCAGCATATTCAAGGTCGCCACCTACAGGAATACCATATGCAAGTCTTGTAACCTTTATGCCAAGTGGCTTTAACAGTTTTGTAAGGTACATTGCTGTTGCCTCACCCTCAACTGTTGGGTTGGTTGCCATAATAACCTCACTTATTTCCTCGTTATTAAGCCTTGTAAGTAGCTCCTTAATCTTCAGCTGGTCTGGACCAACGCCATTAAGAGGGGAGATAGCACCCTGTAGAACATGGTATGTACCTTTGTATTCCTTTGTATTTTCCATAGCCATAGCATCCCTTGGAGTTTCCACCACACAAATTACGGAGTGATTCCTTTGGGGACTCATACAAATAGGGCATTTTTCCTTATCTGAAAGATTACAGCAAATGGAACAGTACCTTATCTTTTCCTGTGCGTCAATAATTGCATTTGCAAATTCCTCTGCTTCTGTTTTTGGCAGATTAAGAACAAAATATGCAAGTCTTTGAGCAGTTTTTGCGCCAATGCCTGGAAGTCTTTCAAATTGTTCAATGAGCTTTTGAAGTGGAGCTATATTATAGCCCGACATTAAAACATACCTGGAATATTAAGTCCACCTGAAATTGCAGACATAGTATCTTCCTTATCCTTTGATGCGTTACGGAGAGCCTCGTTAACTGCGCCCATAATAATATCGGATAGCATTTCAACATCCTCTGGGTCAACAATTTCTGGGTCAATTTCAAGAGATTTTACTTCCATATTTCCAGCTACAGTGGCAGTAACTGCGCCACCACCAGCTGATGCCTTGTATTCCTTTGCTTCAAGCTCAGCAGTTTTAACTTCCATTTCCTCCTGCATCTTTTGAGCCTGTCTTGCTAACTGTTGCATATTGCCAATACCGGCACCACCATAGTTCTTTGGTAATCTTGCTTTCATAATTTTTCCTTTCTAAACAGTAAGTGTTACTGCTGTATAAGTAATTTTAGTATCTTGATTATAACACTATTCCTCTGTTACTTCAATACCCTTGTCCCTTAATTCTTGAGCAAAATCCTTTAGTGGATTGCTTTCTACTTCCTTTTTAACAGGAGGTTTGTAAGGGCCAAGCTTATATCTTTTTCCTGTCATACCCATAACTGCATCTCTGATTTTGTTCTTCTGTTCAGGATTGTTTTTCAGAAGTGCAAAAGGTATGTCGGTTTTTGCGTCAATTAGTAGGTAGTCACCACTAATATATGCCTCGGTGTCCATGAATGAGGCTGCTATTGGTTTGCTGTATTCCTTTAAGGACTCAACAACCTCCTGCCATCTATCAAAAGGAACTGCATTTGAGTATATTTCCTCAAGGTTCAGTTGCCTTTGCTGAATAACAGGCTGTTGCTCTTTTTCTTCTGTAGCAAATGGAGTAGGGGAGAAAGGAGCAGGAGAAAATCCTGTGTTTTCTCCAAAGGGTGAACCACCTTCATTCATAGAAGGCTCTACAGGAGTAGATGGTTCTTTTATTTTCAGCTTTTCCTTCATAGCCTCAAGCTTGTTATGGAGGGATGTTGGCCCTGTGTATTCTGAACTTTCCTTAGTTTCTCCATTTTCCTGTTTTTGGGAGGAACTATCGGCATCGTTTATTGCCTTTGGTTCAACCCTTGAATTTACAGGTGCTTTTGCAGAATTTATTACAGGTTTTTCAGTAACATTTTCTTCTTTAAAAGAATTATTATTTGTTATCTGATTAAAGCCACCTATATTCACAGCCTTTTCCAACTTAGAAAGTCTTGCAACCAAGGCTTCGTTGCTACCGTCAAGTTCAGGCGCAGTTAGCTTTACAAGGGCTGTTTCAAGCTCGGTTCTGTTTGAGGAGCTTTTGCCCATTCTTTCAGCACTTCTCTGGAGTACATCCATAAAATACACAATTTCAGCAAGTGTAACATAGTCGCATTGAGAAAGTGCCTCGTCAAATTCCTCGTCATTCATAATGAACATATCACGAGGATTTTTTACAGTTTTTATCAGCATAAAATTCCTAAAGTGGTCGATAAGCTCGGCGCAAAGCCTTGCCATATCCTTGCTTTCGGAATGTAGCTTGTCAATTAAGGAAAGTGCCTTTTGAACATTTTTGTTAATACAGGCAGAGGATAGGGAAAAGAGGTAGTCCTTTTGTGCAAGTCCCGCTGCACTTCTTACAACCTCTGCATCTATGTTTTTGCTAATGCCAATACATCTATCCATAATAGATAGGGAGTCACGCATAGCTCCGTCAGCAATAACTGCAATAAGGAGAGCAGCTTCCTGAGTTATAGTTACATTTTCTTCCTTTGCTACAAATTGTAGTCTTTCTGCAATATCCTTTGGTGCAATTCTGTGGAAGTCAAAGCGTTGACATCTTGAAAGAATAGTTTGAGGTAGCTTGTGAACCTCTGTTGTTGCAAGAATAAAAACTACATGGGCAGGAGGTTCTTCCAGAGTTTTCAGCAGGGCATTAAAAGCCTCTGTTGTAAGCATATGAACTTCGTCAATAATATAAACTCTGTACTTGCCTTTTGACGGGGAAAAGGTGGCTTCATCAATTAAATCCCTTATATCGTCAATACCTCTGTTACTTGCTGCGTCCATTTCAACTACATCAAGTAGTTTTCCCTCCTGGAAGTCAAGGCAGTTTTCGCATTTGCCACAAGGCTCTCCGTCCTGCAAATCAAGACAGTTAACAGCCTTTGAGAGAATTTTTGCACAGGTGGTTTTACCTGTACCACGGGAGCCTGTAAACAGATATGCGTGGTTGATACGGTTGTTTTTTAGCTCGTTTTTTAGGGTGGTAGTAACCTGTGGCTGACCTGATACATCAGCAAATTTTTCTGGTCGCCATTTTCTGTAAAGTACCTGATACATAATATCCCTCCTTGTGTGAAAAATCGCAAAATAAAAATTGCAAACCTTGTGCCATATAATGGCTTGATTTACATAAGTGAACGACAGACTTACTATATCGCATCAGAAATACTGCTTAATGCTGCTCGGTTCCCCGCCTGACATGGTTCACAGACCCCAATCGTACAGGGCCTGCTGTTCACTTACTTGAACGCAATGACTTCTTGCAATTCTTGTTTATTATATCATATAAATGATTAAAAATCAATAGTTTTTTGTTCGGTCTTTTAAGTATATCACACAAATAAGATTTATGATATACGTTCAGTGCCTCGCACGCATTTTATGCTGACGGCTTTAATTATTTATTTCGTTAAAGATGTTGGTATTTTATCAAAGCTTGACGTTTCGACAATAACAACTTCTGTTGGTAAAGTTTTGTCAAGCCTTTTATACCCGAAGATTTTTATTAACCAACAAACGGAGGGGAAAATCCCTCCGCTTGTTACTTTATTATTCTACTTTTTCATAGTATACGCTGAGGAAAAGCTCATAGAACTCTTCTTCATCTATATAAAACTCAGCAAAATTTTCTCCCATTACAACTTCACCCGGAACACTTGACATTTCAGTCGTAAAGTTTCCTGTTGTTATCATCTCTTCTGCGAGATAACAAACCTTTGAAGCGTTCAGATTTGTATATGAATACTCGGACGCCGCATTGAACAAATCAAGCGGAGCTGTTATATCCTGCTTCACCTGACTGACAACCTTTTGCATAAAAGCGTTTATAAAAATCTTCTGTCGTTCCATTCTTAATGTATTTGCATCAACAACGGATTGATCTCTTGTTCTCACAAAAGATTCAGCCATACTGCCCTCAAGGTGGTAACTTTCTCCCTTGACAAATGTTCCTATTGTTTCAGGTGATGTTACATCAACACCGCCTATGCTGTCATTGATAGCGGCAATTCCGTCGAGATCAAGCGAATAGTAAGAGTTAATAGGAATATTATAGAAAATTCGCTCTACCGCATTAACGGTATTCTCACAGCTTGTTTCCTTGCCATCACCGTAAGCGTACGCAAGGCATATCTGAAGCTCGTCCATTCCGATATAAGAACCGCCTGCCGAATACATCGCAACATCAGTCATTATATCACGGGAAACATTGATAAGTGTAACCTTACCAGTTCGGGAATTTACCGCTGCCAGAACTATTACGTCAGCCTGTCCGCCCGTACCGGTTTCGGTGGTTTCATCAATATTTCTTTTATCAATACCCATAAACAGGATATTTGTTACTTCTTCATTAAGCTTATAAGTTTCACCCTTGTAAATGACATACTGTCCGTCGTCCTGCACCTCAACACCCTCAGGTGCAATTACCTGATTGTCGTTTTCGTACAACTGCTTGTTACCTCTATAAAGCAATACTGAAAATGTGCCGATAATAATCAGAACAAGTGCAAGAAAAGTACAACCAATCGCGATGAGAACCTTTTTCCATTTCTTCATCTTCTTTTTTCTTCTGCGATGTCCTCTCTCGCTTTTCACAAAAAGAGAATCGTCAGATGAATTTTTCTTATCTGATGTATCCATATATTTTTTTGTTTTCTTAGCTTTCAAAAAAACATAGTCGTTTACATCATAGTGAATTGTTACATCATCGTTTTTAACAGGAGTTCTATTGCCTTCAAGTCGGATACATTCCTTGGTTGAACTTGAACTTATATCTCTGTTATGGGCAAATTCTTCATCACTTTGTCGGTTCATCGTTAATCAGCACCCCCTGCACAAGATATCGTCCTTCACCGCTGTTAAGACAGGTGCTTAGTACAATGATTTTATCATCAATATCAAGCTCCATACCCTCTCTTACATTACTGTTTACCGAATGAGGATTGAGAATTGAATCAAGATAATCCCGATAAACCTCATCATCGGAAAAATCAAATGAATTCATAATATGTCTGTCATCATAAACAAATGCAGACACAATTTCATAAGTCAGCTTGCGGTCTTCTGTATAGATATAAATGTATTTGTTTTCATCAAAATAATTTTTATCCTCATACTTGTGCAGATTGGCAAACATAGAACCATCAGCCATATTATGACCATAAAGCACAGTTACTCTGTCAGAATAATCACGGCGGTTGCAAAACTGCGAAAAAATCGCACCGGCATAGCTGTAATTCCTGTAAATATCATGGTCAAGATAAAAATTATCATCCGTAGCACTTCTGCATACAGGATAATTGATATTTGTTTCAGGAATGTAAATCCAAGAGTAAATATCAGAGTTTTTCTCAATCAGACTGTCAAAATCAATCGGATTTTCAGCAAGAT
>JBGUUL010000099.1:0-15528 GCA_045133515.1 Ruminococcus sp. | reverse complement strand
TGCAAATTCTCTTTCACCCTGTAGAACATTGATTTCAACCTGTGTCTGATTGTCAGCAGCAGTTGAGAAAATCTGGCTCTTCTTTGTTGGGATAGTTGTGTTTCTGTCAATAATCTTTGTCATAACACCACCCATTGTTTCAACACCAAGAGAAAGTGGAGTAACATCAAGGAGAAGAAGTCCGTCAACCTCGCCACCGAGAACACCGGCCTGAATTGCAGCACCGATAGCAACACATTCATCAGGGTTAATGCCCTTAAATGGCTCCTTGCCGATTAAGTTCTTAACAGCTGTCTGTACAGCAGGAATTCTTGAAGAACCACCAACCATAAGAACCTTGTCAATTTCGTTAATTGAAAGACCAGAGTCGTTGAGAGCCTGTTTCACAGGACCCATTGTGCTGTCAACAAGGTCAGAAGTAAGCTCATCAAACTTAGCTCTTGAAAGTGTAAGGTCAAGGTGCTTAGGACCTGTTGCGTTAGCTGTAATGAATGGTAGGTTGATAGCTGCCTGTGTAACACCAGAAAGCTCAATCTTTGCCTTTTCAGCAGCTTCCTTTAATCTCTGCATAGCGATTTTGTCGGAAGTAAGGTCAACACCCTCAGCTGTCTTAAATTCCTGAACCATCCAGTTGATAATTCTCTGGTCGAAGTCGTCACCACCAAGTCTGTTGTTACCTGCTGTAGCAAGAACTTCCTGAACACCGTCGCCCATTTCGATGATACTAACATCAAATGTACCACCACCAAGGTCATAAACCATAACCTTCTGGTCGTTTTCCTTGTCAACGCCATAGGAAAGTGCAGCAGCTGTTGGCTCGTTGATAATTCTCTTAACATCAAGACCTGCAATCTTACCTGCGTCCTTTGTAGCCTGACGCTGTGCGTCTGTAAAGTAAGCAGGAACTGTAATAACAGCCTGTGAAACTGTTTCGCCAAGATAAGCCTCAGCATCAGCCTTTAGCTTTTGAAGAATCATAGCAGAAACTTCCTGTGGTGTGTATGATTTGCCATCAATGGATACCTTGTAGGATGTACCCATTTCTCTCTTAATTGAAGAAATAGTCTTGTCTGGGTTTGTAATAGCCTGACGCTTTGCAACCTGACCAACCATTCTTTCGCCGTCCTTACCGAAAGCTACTACGGAAGGAGTTGTTCTTGAACCCTCTGCGTTTGCAATAACTACAGGCTCGCCACCTTCAATAACTGCTACGCAAGAATTTGTTGTACCTAAGTCAATACCGATTGTCTTTGCCATAATAATTTACCTCCATTTATTGTAAATCGTTTTTCTAAGTTTGTTTTCTATATATAAATCAATCTGTGAGTTAATCACAGTTTGCAACCTGAACCATTGCGTGACGGATAATCCTGTCACCAATTTTAAATCCCTTTTGATAAATCATAGATAGCTGATTTTTTCCAAGGTCATCACTTTCAATTCTGGCTATAGCATTGTGTAGATTTGGGTCAAAGTCTTCCCCAACCTCTCCAAAGGATTCAACCTTTAGTTTATCCATAGCAGTTTTGAACTGTGTGCTTATCATTTCAAGTCCCTTTGAAAATTCCTCTGGAACATTTTCTGTGTTTTGTAAAGCCATTTGTAATGCATCAGCCATTGGAAGTAAGCCCTCTACAGCTTTTGCTGTGGCGTCATCATAAATGCCAAGCTTTTCCTGCTGTGTGCGCTTACGGTAATTGTCATACTCAGCAGCAAGTCGCATATAGCTGTCCTTTTGCTTTGCAAGTTCATCCCTTAGCTTTTCTTCCTCTGTTTTTTCAGCAGGTTTTTCCTCTGGCTTTTCTTCAACCTTTTCCTCAACTTCCTCTGTTACAGTTTCTTCCTTAACTTCTTCTGTAACAGCCTCAGTTTTCTTCTTTTCTTCTTTTTTAGACATCTTTGTCATCTCCTAATCTGCATCAAGCAGTTGGTTTATTAGTTCACCTGACTTTTCAGCCACGTATTCTGTTGCAGTGATTATATCCCTGTAATTCATCCTTAGTGGACCAATTACGGCAACTGCACCGGCTGTAGAGCCTCCAAGGGTGTATCTTGACACAACCATTCCCGAATTTTTCAACTCGTACTTGCCACTTTCTGTTCCAATGAACACCTTAGTGCCTGTGCTTTGGGTGAGTAGCTCGGAAACATTGTTTTTGTCACTCATAAATTTTAGTATATCCCTTGCAGAGATAAGGTCGAAATCCTTGAGGAACAGAAGCTTTGTCATTCCACTTTCTGCCACAGAGATTTTTGTAGCCTCAAGAGAGGCATCCTTAATTGCAAGTAACACATTTGGCATATATAATGAAAGCTCCCCAAATCCAAGGGCAGTTGTTTGAATAAATGCCTGTGTAATATCCTTAAGTGGCAGACCCTCGAACTTTTCGTTTAAGGCTCTGTCAAAAACCCTAAGCATATCTGAGGTAATGACGAACTCCGTTCTGAAAAGCTGACTCTTAACCATACCTGTTGAGGTTATCAGCACTACCATACCTGTGTTCCTGCCTGTTTGCACAAACCTTAGCTTGTGAACTCTGCTGTCAGAGGATGGTGGTGTGGTTGCTATGGATGGAAGTCCTGTCAGCTCCGTAAGTAGGTTTGACGCTCCTCTCAAAACTCCCTCTGGGGAATCAGCCACCTTGGTGAGATAGTGGTCAGCATACTGACGAAATCTTTCGTTTAAAGGTGACCTTGTCATCAGGTTGTCAATGTAATAGCGATAACCCTGCTGGGAAGGAACTCTACCTGCCGATGTGTGTGGCTGAAAGAGAAGTCCCTGACTTTCAAGGGATGCCATTTCATTACGGATTGTTGCAGAGGAAACGGTGAAATCCAGATTGTTCTGTAGGGTTTTTGAACCAACAGCCTCACCGTCAGAAATGTAGCTTTCTACCACACAGGTAAGAATTTTCTTTTTTCTTTCAGAAAGACTCACTCTGAACCCTCCTTTTCTCGTTTAGCACTCTTTGGGGTGGAGTGCTAACTACATTTAATACTTTAGCACCAGGACTGCTAAAAGTCAATACCTTTAGATAAATTTTTTTAAAATCTTCACATTTCTTTTGACTTGTGTTCACACACACTATATAATATAATAGGAAGTAAGAGATATGTAAGAAAAGGTAAGGTGATTTTATGGCAGATTTTTTACCATACGTATATGCAGTAATGTGGTTTATTATTAGCATAGCCTTGTTCTATGTGGGCAGGAAAAACCACTTCGGGCCAACAACGGTAATACTTTCAGGTATGTTTATGTTTATGGGAGTGTGGTGGCTGATTGATGCTCTGCTTCCAAATATAGATATGTTAAATGGTACATATGGCTGGGTGTTCAGAATAATAATTACAGTATTCGTTCTCGTAACGGTTATATTCTATTTGCAATACAGAAAAGGGCAAAAGTAAGGCGAAATCATAGTTGTTATTAGTGGAAGTAGCCACAATATGTTGTTGTTTTAAAAAAAATTGAAAAAATATTAAAAAAATTTGCAAAAACACTTGCATTTTGGCAATAAAAATGTTATGATTACCCTTGCGTTATGATTTAATAATATTTTTTGGAGGTGAGACAATGCCAAACATTAAATCAGCTAAAAAGCGTGTTAAGGTTATCGCTACAAAGACAGAACAGAACAAGATGATAAAATCTAACTTAAAGACTACAGTTAAGAAGGCTTATGCAGCAATCGAAAACAACGATGCTAACAAGGCTGAGGCAGTAAGTCTTGCTACAAAGAAGATTGATCAGGCTGCTGCAAAGAACATTATGCACAAGAACAAAGCAAGCAGAATGAAGGCATCTTTAGCAAAGAAGGCTAACGCTTAATTAGAAATGTAAAGCAGAGTTTATCTCTGCTTTTTTTCTTTTGTTAATTATGGTATATTGACTAATTCCTATATTAGTGATAGAATATAATTGTATTATTAGCTAAGACTAATTACTAACAAAAGCAAATAACCCTTTGGGAGGTCGTTATTATGAAAAAGATTTGTGGAATGAGCGTTAGCGTGTTTGTTGCAGTTGTTACTTCTGTTGTTGCACTACTTGCAACAGTAACAACCCTCTTTGTTGTTAAGGAAAAGAAGAAAAGGGACGATGAGGAAATGGAGCGCTACCTTGAGGAGTCTATTCAGTAAAACAAGAGTGGCTTAGGCCACTCTTGTTTATTATATTCAGGAGGGGAATATGGGTAAAACTAAAAAGCCTGCTCGTAACGGAGAGATAGAGTTTTGGCGATGGATATTTTGTCTTATTATTTTTATATATCATATCAATCTGGATAGAAAAGGCTATGCCGGTTTGTTTAATATGGGACAAATTGGTGTGGAGTTCTTCTATATTGTGTCGGGTTACTTCCTTGCAAATAAGGCCGACAGAGAGAAGGACAGGGATAATACCCATCTTGGTAAGGAAAGCATTACATATGTAATAAAGAAATATTTGGGGATTTTCCCCTATCATTTATTTGCCTTTGCAGGAGCACTTGTGATTTTCCTCTCAGTCACAAATCTAACAGGAACATCTCTTGTAACAAGTATTGTTCACACGCTACCACAGTTCTTTTTGGTTCATATGAACGGTTACCTCTTAGGTGGCAGACTTGTTAGCGTTGAGTGGTATATTTCTTGTTTGCTCATTGTAACACTTTTCTTGTATCCTCTATTAAGAAGATTTTACGACAGGTTTGTCTTTGTTGCCTGTCCACTTATTGCCCTTGTAACAGGTGGTATTATGGTAAAAAGTGGACCACTTTTAGGCGCAACAGAGTGGATGACATTTACAACAAGGGGAGTTTACAGAGCTTTGTTTGAAATGTGCCTTGGTATTCTCGCCTATGAAATTTCAAAGTATTTGAAAGAAAAGGACTTTAGCCTGATTAAGAGGGTGATACTTGCACTGATTAGCCTTGGTGGTTATGGCTTTGCAGTGTTCTGTGCCACCTCAAAAATGCCTGAAGACACAAGGTATATAGTAGTTCTTGTTTTAATGGTGTCAGTTGCTATTACAATGTCTGGAAAGAACCTTTACGGCGTAATTTTTAACAATGGATTTTTCAGATATTTTGGAAAGCTTAGTCTGCCCTTCTACCTTAACACAAATATTGTAATATATATATGTGTAAAGCTGGGTGTGATTGATATGTCCTATAAGAGTTGCATAATAATTTCAGTAGGTATAAACATTGTAATTTCAGCACTACTTATTTTCCTTGTTGATATATGGAAAAAACATAAGAAAAACAAGTCCCAAATAAAGGCGCAAAGTTTAGCATAAGCGAAAAATCCCCCGAAGTTAATCGGGGGATTTTTTATGGAGAGTTTTATTCAGAAAAAACTGAAAAACTGATTAAGCCTTGCCAACAGAACCGAAGAGTTCCATCTTCTCCTTAACAGTTGCCTTAATTGCCTCTGCGCCTGGAGCTAAAAGTTTTCTTGGGTCAAAGCCCTTGCCTTCAAGGTCCTTACCTGCTTCAATATACTTTCTTGTAGCATCAGCAAATGCAAGCTGACATTCTGTGTTAACATTGATTTTTGATACGCCAAGGGAGATAGCCTTCTTAATCATATCAGCTGGGATACCTGTACCACCGTGAAGAACAAGTGGCATATCGCCTGTTTTCTGCTGAACAGCGTCAAGTGTTTCAAATGAAAGACCTGCCCAGTTTTCTGGATACTTACCGTGGATGTTACCGATACCTGCTGCAAGCATTGTTACACCAAGGTCAGCAATCATTTTGCACTCGTCTGGGTCAGCACATTCGCCAGCACCAACAACACCGTCTTCTTCGCCACCGATTGAGCCAACCTCAGCCTCAATTGAAAGACCCTTTTCATTACAAATGCCAACAAGCTCTGTTGTCTTTGCAACATTTTCGTCAATTGGATAGTGAGAACCGTCAAACATAACTGATGAGAAACCAGCCTCGATACAAGCCTTTGCACCTTCGTATGAGCCGTGGTCAAGGTGAAGTGCAACAGGAACAGTAATGTTAAGCTCCTCAAGCATACCCTCTACCATACCTACAACTGTCTTGTAGCCACACATATACTTACCAGCACCCTCAGATACACCAAGGATTACAGGGCTCTTAAGTTCCTCTGCTGTAAGTAGAATAGACTTTGTCCATTCAAGGTTATTGATGTTGAACTGACCTACTGCATAGTGACCAGCTTTTGCTTTTGTAAGCATTTCTTTTGCATTTACTAATGGCATTTCAAATTCCTCCGTAAATAAATTTTGACAAAATCTTGTCATACACCTATATTATACAATAGTAAATCGGCGTTATAAATCATTTAAAGAAATATGTGTAGAAAATAGGGTAATATTGCAGAAAATTTGTCACAAATTGAAAATGTGTTTAGTAATGAATATTTTTAAGTATATTGTTTGACTTATATATATTGTTTATGCTAAAATAATTGTAAAATATATTAAATTAGGAGCTTGTTATGGATAATGTAACCTTCACTCCACCAGCAATTACCGATTTAAAGGATATGCTGACAAAAACAGTCAGAAATTACGGTGGTAAAACAGCTTATCAAATAAAGGATGGAAAGGGCAACCTTATATCCTATACATATAATATGGTGTATGACGCAGTAAACGGACTTGGTGCAAGTCTGCTGAATATGGGCCTTGGTGGCAAGAAGATTGCCATTATTGGAGAAAACCGTATTGAGTGGGAAATCGCCTACCTTGCAGTTGTGTGTGGTGTGGGCATTGTTGTGCCTGTAGATAAGACTCTGCCAGAAAATGAGCTGAAAAGCGTTATCAGTCGTTCTGGTGTGGAGGCTATTATTTATACGGACAAGTATAATGAACCTCTGACAAGGATAAAGTTTAGCAGTCACAATAATCTTCGTCACCTTATTTCTATGGATTTAGAGAGCCACAGTGGTGGTGTCTATTCCCTTAAGGAGCTTATAGAGTACGGCAAGCACCTTCTTCAGGCAGGTTTTGACGATTACCTTAATGTTAAGGTGGACCCATACAAAATGAATATTATGCTGTTTACCTCTGGCACAACAAGTCAGTCCAAGGTTGTTGCTCTGTCACAAAACAACATCTGCACAAATATTCTTGATATTGACAAAACTCTTGATATTTCAAGTAACGATGTTTTTCTGTCCTTTCTCCCACTTAATCACGTGTTTGAATGTACCGTTGGCTTTCTTTTCCCTATTTATAAAGGGGCAAAAATTGTCTTTGCAGATAGCCCAAGGAAGATTGTTAAGAACCTCCACGATTACAAGGTAACATTCCTTGCTTGTGTTCCTGCTATGTATGAAATGATATTCGGTCATGTAAAGAAAAACCTTGAAAAGGTGAATATGAATGACAAAATAGTTGAGCTAAAGCATCAGCATAAAAATGACACAATGGAGCAGAAGAAGGAGGTTTTCCAGTATATCCACAGTATGCTGGGTGGTAACATTCGCTACTTCATCAGTGGTGCTGCTCAGCTTGACCCTGAAATTGAAAGGCACTTTCGTGAGCTTGGCCTTAACATTATGCAGGCGTACGGATTGACGGAAACTGCCCCTATTGTTTCCCTTAGCAGTAATGAAAATTATCGCCTTGGCTCTGTAGGTAAGGCAGTTCCAAGTGTTGAGGCAAGAATATCTGAACCTGACGAAAACGGCATTGGTGAGCTTGTAGTGAGAGCTCCAAGTGTTATGATGGGCTACTATGATAACCCAGAGGCAACAGCCGAGGTTCTTAAAAACGGTTGGTTCTACACAGGTGACTTAGCAAGAATTGACGATGATGGCTTTATCTTTATTTGTGGCAGAAAGAAAAGTGTTATTGTTCTTAAAAATGGTAAAAACATCTTCCCAGAGGAAATGGAAAATATCATCAACAAAATCGAGGGCGTAAAGGAAAGTATGATTTACGGCAAGCAGTACGGTCAGGACAAAAATGACCTGCGTATCTTCGTAAAAATCGTTTATGACCCAGAGGCTATGGAAAGAGTTTATCACCTTAAAAATGAAAACGATATTAAAAATGCCCTGTTTGAGCAGATAAAAATGGTGAACAAGACCCTGCCAAAGTATAAGTCAATCAGAGGCCTTGTTGTCAGTAAAGAGCCACTAATCAAAACAGCTACCAACAAGCTTAAAAGACAGGAAGAAATGAAAAGATTATAAAACAAAAGGCTCTGCACTTTAAAATGCAGAGCCTTAAATTATTTGCTGAATTTCTTTTCCACAAAGGAACAAGCTTTTGCTGTTAACTTGTCGTATCTTATGAGCTTTTTCACAAATTCTATCACAATAGAAATTCCAAGGGATATTCCAAAGAGTACTGCAAATATCACTAACCAATTATGGAATGAATAGGTGAAGTCCTCAAACCAATAGTAACGGATAAAGGTGTGGAACAGGAAGATGTTCATAGAGTGTTTGCCGAAGAACATCAAAATCTGGCTTAGTCCCGGAATATCACAGATAAATTCATATATGAAGTAGATTACAAAAACAGGAACAATTCCGTCAATGATTTCGTATGTGTTAGCACGGAATCCGTTTGAGAAGTTTAGGCTTACCTTAAACATTATGAGAAGAATCGCAAGTGAGATAATCAGCTTAAGTGTCTTGCTGACATATTTGTTTTTGGTAATCATAAATGCCTTCATTCGTGGAAGAACATTGTACTGGGCAAAAAGTACACCTAAAAATGTTATGAACATCCATCTTATACAGTTGGAGGTTGCTCCAATTCTGAATTCCCTTGTAAAATCAAGAAGTCTTGGCAGGAATATAATCATCAGACATACAAATAGAGCATTATATCTTTTGGTAAGTCTTGCAATAAACGGCACAACCAAAACAATGAAAATAGCCAGGGTCATATACCACCAGGTATTGTTAAGGGTGGTAGTTCCAAAGAGGTTTTCAAGACCCAAAAAATCTATAACAAATTTAAACACGCCCTGTATAATGCCGTGGTTAAAATAGGCTTGATTTCTTTCAGGTGAGAAAAAAAGGCATCCAATCTGCGACACAATGAATACAAACCAGAATCCGGACATTAGCTTTATAAGTCTTGTGTTAAGATAGCTGGCATACTGTCTGCCACTTATTACCGTGTCGCTACTGTATTTTTTAAGAGAATATGTAAGTCCATAAGCACTTAGGAAAACAAAGATGGAAACACATATTTTAAAGAAGCTTGAAATGTCCACAGCTAAGCTTTGACTTAGTGGAAAAAAGCTTACATCGAAATCCTTAAAAAGGTCGGGCTTTCTGAACAAATGATGTAGTACCATCATCATTATGGCAACACCCTTAACCACCAAGGTGTCTTTTTTAGTAAAACTCATACACTACTCCTTTTCAATTAGTATAGAGGTGATACGCCTGTCCTCAACATTAAGGGCAGTGAGCTTGTATTCCCCCTCATAAACAACAGGGTGTTGTCCCTCTGAGGGGATTTCCCCTGTTTTTTCAAGAATAAGTCCTGCAATAGTGTCGCAGTCATATTCTGGGAAGTCATAGCCGATAAGCTCCCCAACATCATCAAGGCTCATTGTACCCTCAACAGTGAACTTGTTGTCAGCAATCTGTTTGCTTTCCTCACCCTCGTTGTCGTACTCGTCCTGAATGTTACCCATAATATCCTCAATCAAATCCTCTAAGGTGATTATCCCCTCTGTGCCACCGTATTCATCCACAACAATGGCAAGCTGGATTTTCTCCTTTGTCATTTCGGCAAAAAGCTGACTAAGGTTCTTGCTCCTTGGAACACAGGGAACATCCCTTGTAATATCTGTTATCTTAAAATCCTCCGGAACATCGTTGCACACAAACTTCAGCAAATCCTTAACATAGAGGATACCCACAATGTTGTCAATATCCTGATGATATACAGGAATTCGTGAATGACCACTTTCAATAGCAACCTTTACAATATCCTTTAGTTGGTCGCAGTCCTCCACAGCAGTCATATCTGTTCTGTGAGTCATAATTTCAGAGGCTGTGGTGTCGTCAAAATCAAATATGTTTTCAATAAAATTTTTAGTTTCATCCTTAAAGTAACCTTTCTCTCTGCCCTCATCAACAAGACTAAGAATTTCCTCTTCCTTTTTCTGTTCCTCCAAAGCCTTGTTTTTGTTGCCAAAGATTTTTTCAAAAAAAGTCCTTTTTGTACTACCTGCATCGTCAGGCATCTTTTTCTTCAATCCTTTCAAAATAAGTAAAATGAGATAGACAATAACTATCTATTATGAGTTTACATAAAAATATTGCTTTTGTCAAATAAAATGCGTAATTTCACTTTACTTTTTAGCATTTTAATGGTATTATGAAAATTGATACAAAGCGTATCAGAAAAATGTAAAATTTTATAACTATTGCTCCCTTTTAAAAGGAGTTTAATTAAAAAGGAGGAAAATTCCAATGGCAAGAAAAATGAAAACAATGGATGGTAACAGCGCTGCTGCTCATGTTTCCTATGCGTTTACAGATGTTGCTGCTATCTATCCTATTACACCATCTTCTGTTATGGCTGACGAAACTGATAAATATGCTACAGCTGGCAGAAAGAACCTTTTCGGCAGAGAGGTTCAGGTTACTGAAATGCAGAGTGAGGGTGGTGCTGCCGGTGCAGTTCACGGTTCCCTTACAGCAGGTGCTTTAACAACTACATATACAGCATCACAGGGCTTACTTCTGATGATTCCAAATATGTACAAAATGGCTGGTGAGCTTTTGCCATCAGTTATCCACGTATCAGCTCGTGCATTAACAAGCCACGCACTTTCAATCTTTGGCGACCATTCAGACATCTATGCTTGTCGTCAGACAGGTTACGCAATGCTCTGCTCCAACAACCCACAGGAGGTTATGGACCTTGCAGCAGTTGCTCACCTTGCAACAATTAAGGGCTCTGTTCCTTTCCTACACTTCTTTGACGGTTTCCGTACATCTCACGAAATTCAGAAGATTGAATACTGGGATTATGAGGACCTTGGAGATATGCTTGACTGGGATGCTGTTGAAGCATACAGAAAGCGTTCCCTTAACCCAGAGCATCCACACATCCGTGGTACAGCTCAGAATGACGATATTTTCTTCCAGGCAAGAGAAGCTTGTAACAAGTACTATGATGCTATCCCAGAGGTAGTTGTTGAGTATATGAACAAGGTTAACGCAAAGCTTGGTACAAACTACAAGCCATTTAACTACTATGGCGCAGAGGATGCAGAACATATTATTGTAGCTATGGGTTCTGTTTGTGACGCAACTGAAGAAGTTGTTGATTATCTCAACGCTGCTGGCGAAAAGGTTGGTCTTTTAAAGGTTCACCTTTACAGACCATTTGTTGCTGACTACCTACTTTCAGAGCTACCAAAGACAGTAAAGACAATTTCCGTTCTTGACAGAACAAAGGAACCAGGTTCTATTGGTGAACCACTTTATCTTGATGTTCTTGCTGCTATCAATGCATCTGAATTTGCAAATGTATCAGTTTACACAGGCAGATACGGTCTTGGTTCTAAGGACACAACTCCTGCTGACATTGTTGCTGTTTACAGAAATGCACAGTCTGCATCTCCAAAGAGAAGATTTACAATCGGTATTGTGGATGATGTTACTAATCTTTCACTTCCAATTGTTGAAAATCCAGACACAACTCCTGCTGGCACAACATCCTGTAAATTCTGGGGCCTTGGTGCTGACGGTACAGTTGGTGCAAACAAGAACTCCATTAAGATTATCGGTGACCATACAGATATGTATGCTCAGGGATATTTTGCTTACGACTCAAAGAAGTCTGGTGGCCTTACAGTTTCTCACCTAAGATTTGGTTCACAGCCAATTAAGTCAACTTACTACATCTCAAAGGCTGACTTTGTTGCTTGTCACAACCCATCTTATGTTGATAAGTATGAAATTGTTGAGGACCTTAAGGAAGGTGGCTCATTCCTACTTAACTGTCCTTGGAAGGGCGAGGAGCTTTCAGAGAGATTACCTGCAAAGATGAAGAGAATTATTGCAGAGAGAAATATTAACTTCTACACAATTGACGGTATCAAGCTTGGTAAGGAAATTGGCCTTGGTACAAGAATTAACACAATTCTTCAGTCTGCATTCTTTAAGATTGCTGACATTATCCCTGCTGAGGATGCAAAGCAGTACCTTAAGGACGCAGCAACAAAGTCCTACTCAAAGAAGGGTCAGGCTATTGTTGATATGAACCACAAGGCTATTGATATGGGTATGGAAAACTTTGTTAAGGTTGATGTACCTGCTGACTGGGCAAATGCTGTTGATGATACAGTTGAAACAGTTGTTACAGAGGGTAGAGAAGAAGTTGTTAAGTATGTTAACGGCATCCTTAACCCTGTTAACGCATATAAGGGTAACAAGCTACCTGTTTCTGCATTTATGGATTATGTTGACGGTGAAGCTCCACAGGGCTCTGCTGCTTATGAAAAGAGAGGAATTGCAGTTGATGTTCCAGAGTGGAATCCATCTGCTTGTATCCAGTGTAACATCTGTTCAATGGTTTGTCCTCACGCAGTTATCCGTCCTTTCGCTATGACAGAGGAAGAGCTTGCAAATGCTCCAGAGGGTACACTCTCTGCTGATATGAAGCCAAACAACGGTATGAAGTTTGTAATGGGTATTTCAACTCTTGACTGTACAGGCTGTGGTGCTTGTGTACAGGCTTGTATGGGTAACAAGAAGCCTGACAACAAGGCTCTTGTAATGAAGCCTATTGATACACAGCGTCCAAAGCAGAAGGTATTTGATTATGCTATTACAGTTAGCGATAAGCCAGAGGTTGCAACTGATGCTACAGTTAAGAGCACACAGTTCAAACAGCCACTTCTCGAGTTCTCAGGTGCTTGTGCAGGCTGTGGTGAAACACCATATGCAAAGCTTGTTACACAGCTATTTGGTGACAGAATGTTCATCGCTAACGCAACAGGTTGTTCTTCAATCTGGGGTGGTTCTGCTCCTGCAACACCATATACAGTTAATAAGAAGGGCTTTGGTCCTGCTTGGCATAACTCCCTCTTTGAGGATAACGCTGAGTTCGGTCTTGGTATGACACTTGGTCAGCAGGCTATTAAGGACAGACTTGTTGGCTATGTTGACAGCATCAACGAAATGACAGCTGACGAGGCTCTTAAGTCTGCTATTGCTGAATATAAGGCAACACTTGATAACTCAGGTGCATCAAGAGTTGCAACAGATGCTCTTATCGCTGCTCTTGAGGCAACATCTGCTGAGGGTGAGCTAAAAGAAGCTATCGACAAGACACTTGCTGAAAAGGATTCCCTTGCTAAGAAGTCAATGTGGATCTTCGGTGGTGACGGTTGGGCTTACGACATCGGTTTTGGTGGTCTTGACCATGTTATCGCATCAGGCAAGAATGTAAACATTGTTGTATTTGATACAGAGGTTTACTCCAACACAGGTGGTCAGGCATCAAAGGCTTCCCCAATCGGTGCTATTGCACAGTTTGCTGCCGGTGGTAAGACAACTAAGAAGAAGGACCTTGCAGCTATTGCAATGAGCTATGGTTATGTATATACAGCTCAGGTAGCTATGGGTGCAAACTACAACCAGTGCTTAAAGGCATTTAAGGAAGCTGAATCCTACAACGGTCCATCACTTATCATCTGCTACGCTCCATGTATCAACCACGGTATTAAGGGTGGTATGGGTATTGCTCAGCTTGAAGAAAAGAAGGCTGTTGATGCAGGTTACTGGAATATCTTCAGATATGACCCAAGACTTGCTGAAGAAGGCAAGAATCCATTTATGCTTGATTGTAAGGCTCCAACTGCTCCATATCGTGACTTCATTATGGGCGAGGTTCGTTATAATGCTCTTGCAAGAAGCAATCCAGAAAAGGCTGAAAAGCTATTTGCAGAGGCTGAGGAACTTGCTGCTAAGAAGTATGCACACCTTTCCTACCTTGCAGAACCTGATACAAATAAGTAATTTTGCTTAGGTTGGATTAACAGAAATTTAATATGTAAAATAAATTTGGGCAGTGCTAACTTTGGCACTGCCCATTGTTAAGGGGTAATTTTATGGCGAAAAATTCAGTTTCTACAGGAAGTCTTATTTTCCGTACAATTTATGTTACATTGGGTGTAATTGCCACCCTTGATTGTACAGGCTTTTTTTATCGTGAGTACAATGGAGATTGGTTTGTGTATTATACCAACTTGTCAAACATCATATGTATAGGGGTTATGCTCCTGTCTCTAATAGCAGAGGCAAGAGGCAAAGGCAACATTCTGCCAAGATTTAGGTTTTATGTACTTGTAATGATACTTGTAACATTCTTTGTGTATAATTTTCTCCTTGCTGATGATAGAACATTCTATACCTATGTTACGGACATTGACTGTACTCTGTTCCACTTTGTGCTACCACTTATGTATTTTGCAGACTGGATTTTCTTCTGCAAAAGAAAGTGCCTAAAAGTCTTTGACCCTTTGTTTTCCACAATAATGCCACTTGCCTATGTTGGCTTTATTCTTGTAAGGGCACAGCTTATTACAATTACAAGTGACACTCTTGTTTATCCTTACTTCTTCCTTGATTTGGATAACTTAGGTGTAGCTGGATTCCTCTCTTGGATAGGGGTGCTTTTGGGTGTCTTTGTTGCCCTTGGCTATTTGCTGTTTGCATTTGATAGAACAAAGTTGGGGAGAAAATAAAAAGGGACTGAATCTAATTCAGACCCTAATAGAAATAATAATCAAAAGGGGCTGGATAAGCCCCTTTTTTTATATGTTGTACATTCTCTTTGCGTTTTCTCTGGTGATGTTTAGCACCTCTTGAGCTGTCATTCCCCTTAGCTGAGCAATCTTTTCTGCAACAAGTGGAATAAGGGTGCTGTCATTCCTTTTGCCACGCATTGGAGTTGGCGCAAGGTATGGAGCATCAGTTTCAAGAAGTAGCCTGTCCATTGGCACTTCCTTGGCAACCTCCACAGGAACTCTTGCGTTTTTAAAGGTAACAACTCCTCCAAGGGAGATGTACATTCCAAGCCTTAGCACTTCCTTTAGCATCTCAACACTGCCACTAAAACAATGAACAAGACCCTTTGGTTTGTAGGCTTTAAGTAACTCCATTGAGTCGCCGTGGGCATCTCTATCGTGGAAAATCACAGGCATATCCAAATCTTTGGCAAGGACAAGTTGCTCCTTTACCACCTTCATCTGTATGTCCTTTGGGGTGTCCCAATGGTAGTCAAGGCCAATCTCCCCAATGGCAACAATCTTCTTATGCTCCGTTGCCTTTGCAATCTGCTCCAGGTAATCCTCTGGCAAAGGCTCTTTCAAACATTCAGGGTGAATACCGGCTGTTCCGTAAATATAAGGGTAGCTTTCGCAGTAGGAAAGTACCTTTTGCAGGGTTTTAAGGTCCGTTGCGTTTGTGACAATTTCCGACACACCCTGCTTTGGCAGAGCCTCAAAAAGACTCGCCCTGTCCTCATCAAACCACTCATCATCGTAATGACAATGACTGTCAAAAACATTT
>JBGUUL010000098.1:0-2646 GCA_045133515.1 Ruminococcus sp. | reverse complement strand
AGAGCTTGGCACAACAGTAATACTCACAGAGCATCGCCTTGAAGAAGCCTTTGTATATGCTACAAGGGTTGTTGTTATGGAAAAGGGAAAAATAATCTGTGACGATATTCCAGAAAGAGTCGGACTTGCTCTGAAAGAAAAAGGAAATTCAATGTTTCTTGCAATGCCAACTGCTATGCGTGTGTGGGCAGGAGTTGAAACAGATTTAAGCTGTCCGATTACTGTGCGTGATGGCAGTGATTTTTTAAATAGTAGAAATAAAGAAAAGCCCCTTAGGGAGCTTTATAAAAAGGGAGATATAACCCAAAGCGAAGATGTAGCCTTGAGTGTTGATAATATATGGTTCAGATACGAGAAGGACTCACCCGATGTTGTGAAAGGCTTTTCGCTTGAACTGAAAAAGGGCGATTTTTACGCATTGCTTGGTGGCAATGGTACAGGAAAGAGTACCACGCTAAAGGTGATTTCAAATATTCTGACAGCATATAGGGGAGATGTTAAGGTAAACGGAAGGCTTGCACATCTTCCACAGAATCCTCAGACACTTTTTGTAAAACGTACAGTACGAGAGGATTTGTATGAGGTGTTTAAGGGTGTTAAAATGTCAAAGGAAGAAAAGGACGAGCAGGTTGCAAGAGTGGTAAAGCTGTGCGAGCTTTCTTCGTTTATAGACCGTCATCCGTATGATATTTCTGGTGGTGAGCAACAGCGTACAGCCCTTGCAAAGGTGTTGCTTACTTCGCCTGATGTGCTACTGCTTGATGAACCAACAAAGGGATTTGACGCAGAGTTTAAAGTCAGCTTTGCAAATATTCTCAAAAAGCTATTAAGACAAGGTGTAACTATTCTTATGGTAAGTCACGATGTAGCTTTTTGTGCTGAGTATGCCCACCATTGTGGTATGTTTTTTGATGGTAATATTGTAGCAGAGGGTACACCGAGAGAGTTTTTCTCTGGCAACAGCTTTTATACAACTCCTGCAAATCGTATGGCTAGGCACCTGATACCTGATGCTGTAACAGTCGAGGATATTACATACTGCTGTGGTGCAGAAATAAAAAAAGAGATTGCAGATGATGAAATAATAACTCCACTACCACAGGTTTCAGAAAGAAGTGTAAGCTTCAAGCCAAAGCCATTACCATTATGGCGAAAACTGACAGCCTGTGCCTCAATGCTTATAGCTTTTGCAGTTTTTGTATATTCGACAAGCATAACAGACCTTTCTTCAATAGTAACTTCATCAGGTATAAGCGAACAAGGCTTTGACCAGCTAAAGCTATATATAGTCTTGTTTGTGGCTTTATCGGTGTTTATATTGTCAATCGGTAGAAGAAGTGAGCCACCAATTATGGTGCAGACTGATAAACAACACCGAAAGCTGAACAAGCGAACTATTATTGCTTCAGCTCTGATTTTACTTTTTATACCACTCACAATTTTTACTGGAGTTTTCTATCTGGATAACGATTACTACAGTGTTGTAGCATTGCTTGTATTAATTGAATGTATGCTACCATTTGTGTTAGTTTTTGAGGGCAGAAAGCCAAAGGCACGAGAGCTTGTTACAATAGCTGTTCTGTGTGCTATTGGTATAGCAGGACGAAGTCTGTTTTTTATGCTACCACAGTTCAAGCCTGTGCTTGCACTTACTATTATTACAGGTGTAGCGTTAGGTGGAGAAACAGGCTTTTTAGTTGGTGCTGTTACAATGCTTACATCAAATATGCTGTTTTCACAGGGTCCGTGGACACCTTGGCAGATGTTTGCAATGGGGATAATCGGATTTTTAGCAGGTGTGCTGTTCAAAAAGGGATTGCTCAGACGTACAAGAATTTCACTTGCTGTGTTTGGTGCATTAAGTGCTGTTATTATTTATGGTGTTATAATGAATACATCATCTGCATTAATGTTTTCACCACAGTCAATAAATTTTAAAATGTTACTTGCTTATTATGTTACAGGCTTGCCTATGGACTTAATACACGGATTTTCAACAGCATTGTTCCTTTTGCTTGTAGCAGAGCCTATGCTTGAAAAGCTAGACCGAATAAAAGTAAAATATGGCCTGATTGAATGATAAAAGCTTTATATGTTAATAAGGTGGATAAGCATAGTATGTGAGTGGAAGAAACCCTTGAAATCAACAAGTTATGTAAGTTGTAAAAATTGAGAATCGGTTCCTAAAAATCACAAGTTCCTTAATATGTAAATATTAAAATCTATTTGCTAAAAGTTACAGGTTCGAAAACTTGATATATATTATGAGTATGCACCGAAAATGCTTGTTTAGCTTTTTGAAATTGATCTGAGGACAATATTAAGAAGAGAAGGTTTTATTTGTAACAAATGAAGTCTATAAAAAGGTATCTAAAAATCAAAGGGTTAATAATCCTTGAAAGGAATATACCTGTTTTGAAAAAATAATCCATTAAGAGAATAATTGACTCCCGAATAAAGAAAATTAATTTAAAAATAGAGGCTATAAGTCTATATAATAAAAACCATAATTAAACCCTTAAATTCTCTTCGTGTAACGTTTTTGATTATCTGTTGTAACTATTTGCCTTTCGGATAAAAATGTCACCAGAGGCTTAAAAACCTGAATTATTTAATTGACATAGCTTGTATGTTTTTGTACTATAT
>JBGUUL010000097.1:0-1915 GCA_045133515.1 Ruminococcus sp. | reverse complement strand
GCAATTCTGTCGCAGAACATTTCAGCCAAAAATCTTGGTGGCATTTTCACAGGCTCTACGGATTTTGTCTTAATATTTATATCCGTCCAATATTCATAATGGTGACGGTTTCTGCCCTTGTGGTGCATCCAAGCCTTGGAATAGCCATAGGTTTCTCTTTCTCTTTCATTTGGACTTCGTGTTCCCACAAAGAACCTTGCCCCTGGGCAAAACTCCGTTGGACTGTACTTTGACAAATCGTGGCGAAGTCCCTGCCAGAATATACCTGCTTTGTAGCAGTTTGCTATAACCTTATGTCTATGCTTTGTAATTGTCCTAAAGTGACCCCAGACGCTTCCCATAAGACTCAACTCCTTTTTATCTCTAACAACTATTATATCACATAATAAGACAAACACCAATAATTCTACCAATAATTTCTTCGTGAAAATTCTCCTGTGCCGTTTACTTTATGTAGTTTTTATTGTATTATATATGATGAGTAAGGCTTGCACATTATAGTTTTGTAACTTTACCTTTTATTTAGGAGAATATATTATGAAGAATTATGTAAAGGATAGCTTCGGTCAAACCGGAGGTAAAATTGTTCTTGTAGTTTTCTTTATTTTGCTAATTGCCCTGTCTGTGGCAGGTGCAATATATGTCTTTAACGGCAATCAGCTTGTTGGTGAAAGCCAATCAATTACCCATACAGAAAATAACGGTGGTTCATCTGACACCTATATTTTTAATCTTAAGGAAAGCACCCTTAATATGAAAACAGGGGAAACAAAACAGCTCACCTACAATGCCAATGACAACAAGGCAAAGGATGCTATCGAGTGGACAAGCAGTAACGAAAAGACTGTTTTTGTAGATGCTCAAGGCAACTGTTTTGCCCTGAAAAAGGGCAAGGCAACCATAACAGCAACAGCAGGATACTACAGCTCAAGCTGTACTGTAACAGTTAAGGGAGAAGCTAAAAAAGAAAGCTTTGGCTACTCCACAGCCTATACTGCAAATAAAGAAATTGTGGAGAAAAACAAAAACTCAAGTAGTGGTCAAAACCTCTACAGCATTGATGTTAACAGAAACCGAAATTATGTTATCGTTTATACCTATGACGAAAACGGAGAGTACACCGTACCTGTAAGGTCAATGATATGCTCCTGTGGTGATGGGGATGCAACCCCTACAGGCACATTTTCAATCTATGTAAAAATGCGTTGGCAACCACTCTTTGGCAATGTTTTCGGTCAGTATGTAACAGGCTTTAACGGAGATATCCTTTTCCACTCCGTCCCTTATGAGGAAATGGAAAACCCAAGCTCTGTTGAAATAAAGGATTACAACGGACTTGGCACAAGCATCTCAATGGGTTGTGTGCGACTTGCCGTTGCTGACTCAAAGTGGATTTATGACAACTGTCCTGAGGGTACAATCGTTAATGTTGTTGATGAGGACAAGGACAGTCCTCTGGGCACCCCACCATCAATGCACCTTAACACAGACAAAACCACAGGCTGGGACCCAACTGACAATAACAAGAAAAACCCTTATAACAAAAAGTCCCCTACCTTTGAAAACGCAGAGGACACAGAGATTGCTAAGGGTGATAAATTCGATATATTAAGTGGTGTTAAGGCAAAGGACACCACAGGTAATGATATTACAAATCGTATTAAAGCAGAGGGCAAGGTTGACTCTGATAAATCCGGGAAATACCTTGTTAAATACACTGTAAAGGACGATATAAACAGAAGTGCCACTCACTACAGAATCATTACAGTAAAAGAATAAATTATATAGTTCAAAATATCAAAGGGCAGAGAAAAATCTCTGCCCTTTTTGTTATTTAGCTTTCTTTGCCTCTGATGAGAACAACTTAATCAAAAGTTCCTTACTTGCTTTGCCTGTTTCCTTCATTCCGTTTTTC
>JBGUUL010000096.1:0-11386 GCA_045133515.1 Ruminococcus sp. | reverse complement strand
GCTCTTTCACACAAAGAAAAGGTCTATCCCAAATTTTGGGATAGACCTTTAGTATTTTGTACTGATTTAGCTCAAAGGCTTCATTGTTGGGAAGGCAATTACATCTCGGATTGTAGAGGAATTTGTAAGGAGCATAACAAGTCTATCTATGCCCATACCCATACCACCTGTTGGTGGCATACCATATTCCATAGCTGTGAGGAAGTCCTCATCAATCATATTAGCCTCATCGTCACCAGCTTCACGGAGCATCATCTGATGCTCAAATCTACCTCTCTGGTCAATTGGGTCGTTAAGCTCTGTATAGGCATTTGCAAGCTCGCCACCTGCAACAAAAAGCTCGAATCTTTCAACAAGAAGTGGATTATCTGCCTTTCTCTTTGTAAGTGGAGAAATTTCAACAGGGTAGTCAATAATAAAGGTTGGCTGAATCAGCTTGTCCTCAACATATTCATCAAATGCCTCTGCAAGAATATTGCCCCAAGTATCTGTGGACTTCACCTCAAGGTGGAGCTGTTTTGCAACTTCCTTTGCCTTTTCTGTGTCACCCATAAATTCACCAAAGTCAACGCCAGAATATTCCTTAACAGCGTCAATCATTGTCATTCTCTTAAATGGTGCTTTTAGGGATATTTCAAGGTCGCCGTATGTAATATCCTCTGTGCCGTTTACTGCAAGACAGGACTTATTAACAAGCTCCTCTGTAATATCCATCATACCGTTGTAGTCGGTGTATGCCTGATAAAGCTCAATGGTAGTGAACTCAGGATTATGTCGAGTATCCATACCCTCGTTACGGAAAATTCTTCCGATTTCATACACTCTCTCCATACCACCGATAATAAGTCTTTTTAGAGGAATTTCTGTGGCAATTCTCATATACATATCAATGTCAAGAGTGTTGTGGTGGGTAACAAATGGTCTTGCTGTAGCACCACCAGGAATTGTATTGAGAGTTGGTGTTTCAATCTCAACAAAGTCCTTGCTGTCCATAATATTACGGATTGTGGAAACGATTTTACTTCTCTTTACAAATGTGTTTTTAACCTCTGGATTCATAATAAGGTCAACTTCACGCTGACGATATCTAAGGTCAACATCCTTTAGTCCGTGGTATTTCTCAGGAAGTGGAAGAAGGGACTTTGAAAGTAGCTTAACCTCTGTTGCGTGTACTGAAACTTCGCCCATCTTTGTCTTGAACACAAAGCCCTTACACTCCATAATATCGCCAATATCCCACTTTTTAAGACCCTTGTAAACTTCTTCTCCAAGGTCGTCAAACTTGGCAAAAATCTGCATTTTGCCACTACGGTCGTGGACATCCATAAACATAACCTTGCCCTTGCCACGCTTTGACATAATTCTACCGGCAATACAAACTGTCTTGCCCTCAAGCTGTTCAAAATTCTCTGCAATATCCTTGTTGAGAGTATCTCTGTCGGAGGTATTTACCATATAAGGGTCCTTGCCAGATGCCTGTAATTCGGCAAGCTTGTCACGGCGAACCTGTAGTAAGTCCCCACCGTTATTCTTATTTATATTTTGTTCACCCATTTTAATTTTCCTTTCCAATTTCTATCAAAAATGAAAGGCAGTCAAGAAAGACTGCCCTCATTACCAAAATTCTTATTGATAATCAGAGTTTTGTCTGACTATTATTTTGAAATTTCAATCACCTTGTATGCAACAACGCCACCAGGAGTTTCAATTTCTGCCACATCGTCAACAACCTTACCAAGAAGACCAAGGCCAACTGGGCTTTCATCGGAAATTTTGTTTTCCTTTGGATTGCTACCATTTGAGCCAACAATTTTAATTGTCATTTCCTTGCCTGTAGCAACATTCTGAATTGTAACTGTTGAACCAACATTAACCTTGTCGTTGCTAATTTCATTTTCATCAATAATAACTGCATTTTTTAGAGTTGCTTCAATGTCAGCAATTCTTGCCTCTAAAATAGCCTGCTCATTTTTAGCATCATCATATTCTGAGTTTTCAGAAAGGTCACCGTAGGAACGGGCTACCTTGATTTTCTCTGCAATTTCCTGTCTTTTTTCACCTTTGAGTTCTTCAAGCTCTAACTCTAAATTTTTTAAGTCCTCTTCTGTGAGCATAATCTGTTTAGCCACGCAAACACTTCCTTTATATTTTAATATATACTATTTAATTATATCATTATAAATTTTGATGTCAAGCATTTAAGCAACGATATTATGGCAGTTTATCAAGATATTTGGCAAGACTTTTAACTGTACAGGTGGAATTTTCGTTAAAGGCAACCTTTGGTACAAGCTCCCCAAGGGAATGTTGTCTGCCTTTGCTGTAGAGTGCAGAGGCAAAGTACATTTCATCTGTGTCCTTTGGGAGGAATTTTTTGTAATCCTGTGGCAAATCCACCCTGTAATCATAGTAACACTGTGCTGTAACATCAAAAACAGGTGGTGTGCTGGTTATAACAACAGCTCTGGTGCTAAGACTGAGAATTTTCCTTATAGGTGTAGGGGCAATTATTAAATCTGCGTTTGCCAACACCGACAAATTCCTTGAAAACACAAGACTTACACCAAGGTTATCCATTAACCTTTCCTCCACTTTAAGGTACTTATCCCTACTAAGAGTTAAAACTGTGAAGTTGTCGGTATATTTACAAAGCTTTTCTACAAACGGACTTTCTACTCCCTCCATATCAAAGAAAGCCACCCTTAGCTTTTGAGGATTTTCCATTTCACTAAGGATATTTAGGGCAAAATTCTCTGCCATTTTCTTATAGTAGGCAAGGTCAAAAAATCTTTTCAGCCCTGCACCTTCGGGAAATCCTATGTCTTTACTGCACACAAGGCACTTTGCCTGGTAACCGGCTCTTTGGTAAATACTTTCATAATCAACCTTTGAATGATAGCTGACATAAACAAGGCTTCTCACTACCATATTCTTGTATTCGCTGTAATTTTCAAAAATCTTATCCTTTTTCAGAAAAGGCATAATTTTATATATGCCCCTTAGCTCCCTTTCCTCTACACTAAAGGTTGTAAACATAAAAACACCCCACATTCAATATTTATATATATGCAGGGTACAGTAAAATATGAAAGAACGCCCCACTAAAGTGGAGCGTTACTGTTAATATTCACTCATTGGGTCGTATTTAACACCGTTGTATCTACATTCAAAATGGAGATGAGGACCACTTGACCAGCCTGTTGAACCAACATAGCCGATAACCTGACCCTTTGATACGGTTGCACCTGGACTTACAACAGCCTGTGTAAGGTGTCCGTAAATTGTTGCCTTGCCTTTGCCGTGGTCAATCCAAACCCAGTTGCCGTATCCACCACCACAGCCACAAGAGCCTCCCTTTGCGTAGTTATGTGTACAGTAGTTTTCAGCCACAACAACTGTGCCACTATCAGCTGCAACAACTGTTGCACCCATAATACCACCATCAGAAATATCAATAGCACCGTGACCATATGAGCCTCTATCCTCGCCGTATGTAGATGAAAGTCCCTGATGTCCCGGTACAGGCCAAGCAAAGCCTGAACCTGTTATTGGAGTAATAATTGGGGTATCAGCTATAGAGTTGTCTGTAGTACTTTCTGAATATGAACTATTGTTATCACTATTATTTTGCTGTTGCTGTTGCTCTTGTTCCTTACGCCTTTTTTCTTCCTCTGCCCTTATTCTTTCTTGTTCCTCATAGTAGGCTGTAATTTGGTCATCAAGACCATTTAACTCACCGTTATTCTTACGGATAGCCTCCTCTTGAGCCTTATTTCTTGTATAAAGGGTATCGAGAACCTTTTGGTTTTCGTCAACAAGAGTCTGAATTTCATCCCTCTTATCCTCTAAGTTTTCCTGCTCCTGCATCTGCTTTTCCTTATCAGACTCAAGAGCTTTTTTCTCTGACTTAACTGTTGTCATATCATCCTCAATTTCGGCAATCAGCTTTTCGTCATAGTCACTAACACTTTTAACAAGCTGAACCTTATCAAGGAAGTCGGAAAAATCCTTTGCACCAAGGATAATTTCAAGGGAACTAACATCGCCAGACATATATATTGTTCTGATTCTGCCACGGAGGGTATCAGTCTGATTCTCAATATCCTGGTTAAGTTTTTTAATCTTTTTAGTTTTTGAGTTAATTTGAACTGTAAGTTGGTCAACCTTTTGCTGACTAACCACAATTTCCTCATTAACTGTATTGATTTTATTTACAAGAGTTTCCTGATATTCCTTTGTTTTTTTAATTTCATTATTTGTCTTTTCAAGCTTTTTCTGATATTCTTCGCTTTTTTTCTGCAATTCTGCCTGCTTCTGTTCAAGGTCAGAAATTGTATCAACTGCTGTTACTGTGTTGTTTTCTGTAGGTAAATTACACACGAATGCAGTGGCAATAACTGCCAAAATACAAATTACAGATGTAAACTTCCTTATCATAAAAATATCTCCTTTCCGACAAATTTTCCTTACCAACCAAGTATAATTGAACCTTCCTTTTTAAGGTACTTACTGATACTGATAAGACCACCAAGCATACCAACAAATACGCCTGCCACAATAAACACACCAAGGAATTGCCACATAACAGTGTTAAATTGAACTGCTGTAAATGGCACAATATACTGTAATGCTTCAACTATAAGGTCGTAAATTCCCATTAGTCCAAACAGCGCTACTACACCTGAAAGTGCGCCAATAATCATACCCTCCATAAGGAAAGGTATTCTTACAAACATATTTGTAGCACCAACGGACTTCATAATACTGATTTCAAATCTTCTTGCGTACATAGTCATACGGATTGTGTTTGAAATAATGAACAATGAAATAATAATAAGTGCACACACAATGGCAACTGACATCATCTGCACAATTTTATTCAGACTTGTTAGCTTGTCAGCCACATCTGTTTGGGAGGACACGGTGTCAACTCCGTCAATGGCCTGAATTTCTTTTATTGTTTCGTCATATTTTTCAAGGTCAGCCATTGTAACCTTGTAGGCATCTGGAAGTGGGTTGCCCTCGCCCTCCATTTTTGCAAAAACCTTTTCTCCAACTACATCCTTGTAGTCCTTTATAGCTTCTTCCTTTGAAAAAAAGCTAACCTTTGTAACATTACTCAGACTCTTCATTTCTTCTTCGGCAGATTTTAGCTTTTGGTCATCTGCTTTTAAATCCATATAAACAGTGGTAACATTACTTTCGCTTACCTTATCCACAACAGACCATACATTGAGGCTTACCATAACTGCTGCACCTGTAAGCACAAGGCAGGAAACAAGAACACCAATAGAAGCAAGGCTCATCATTCTGTTGGACCAGATATTTCTTATACCCTCTTTAATTAAATAACCTATACTGCTAAGTTTCATATTTTCTTTCCTCTACAAGAGTTACTTAAGGGAATCGATTACCGAGTCAACCTCTGCGTCACTCTTCATTTTTTCCTGTTGTTCTGCCATAAGCTGTCTGATTTTCTTAGGATCTAACTTTACTGTATGTATGAGATCCTCCTTATGGTCAGTCTTGATTTCTTCCACTATTTTCTCAATTTCCATTACCTTTTCGTCCTCGGCAGACTTAGGCTTTTCCTCTTCCTTTACTGTGTTAATATCAACAGTTTCTTCCATAGGTGCAAGTGGTTCAACCTCATCATCCACCTGGTCACGCATAAGGAGAGGACTAAGCTCATCATCAGGAATTTGCTGGTCATAGGACGAAATCAGCTCAATATCCTCAGGGGCAGTTTCCTCCAACAAAGTATCGTGGATAATTCTACCCTTATGAATTTCAACAACTCTCTTGCCAAACTCCTTAACAAGGTCGTGTTCGTGGGTAACGATAATAATTGTTGTACCCTGCTTGTTGATTTCTGACAAAAGGTCAATAATTTCGTGGGACATCTCAGGGTCAACATTACCTGTAGGCTCGTCAGCAATAATAATCTCCGGATTATTAACCAAAGCTCTTGCCAAAGCAACCCTCTGCTGTTCACCACCTGAAAGCTGACTTGGCAAGCTCTTAATTTTACTGCCAAGACCAACTAACTTTAGAATATACGGAACTCTTGTCTTAATAACCTTGTTAGATGCGCCAACGCATCTCATAGCAAAGGCTACATTGTCATAAACTGTCATTTTCTCAATCAGACGGAAGTCCTGAAAAACAATACCCATTTTTCTTCTTAGATATGGTATCTTCCTTTTTTTCAGCTTACTCATTCTGATTCCATCAACTGATATTTCACCTTCAGAAAGTCTTTCCTCGCCCATAATCAGCTTTAGGAAAGTACTTTTACCGGCACCAGAGGAACCAACAATGAACACAAATTCCCCATTGTTGATTCTCAAACTTATATCATTAAGTGCGTGAGTACCTGAAGGATAATTTTTTGATACATTCTTAAATTCTATCATAATATTCTCCTATGGTATCTACTATTTACATATCGGTAAAACCTCGCCCTGAAAACAGAGCGAGGTTTATTTTAATACTTTGTAGGGTTGGCTGTCAAGTACCTTTTTACCATTAGGGCAACCTTAAACACGATTGCATCCTCAAATTCTCTTAGGTCAAGACCTGTTAATTTCTTGATTTTTTCAAGTCTATAAACCAGAGTATTTCTGTGAACAAAGAGCTTTCTTGATGTTTCGGAAACATTTAGATTGTTTTCAAAGAAACGCTGAATTGTAAAGAGAGTTTCCTGGTCAAGACTTTCAATAGAGCCCTTCTTGAATACTTCCTTAAGGAACATTTCACAAAGAGTTGTTGGAAGCTGATAAACAAGTCTTGCAATACCAAGATTATCGTAGCTGATAATTGTCTTTTCTGTGTCAAACACCTTACCAACCTCAAGAGCAACCTGTGCTTCCTTGAAGGAATGTGCCAAATCCTTAATACCAACAACCATTGTACCGATACCTACTGTACAGTGGGTGTAGAACTCTGATGAAAGTGTATCAACGATACTACCTGCAAGTTTTTCCAAATCCTTTTCAGCAATACCAGGCTTAAGCTCCTTAACAAGAGCAATCTCTGTTTCGTTAATATTGATAATAAAGTCCTTGGACTTGTCTGGGAAAAGATTCTGGAGAACATCATATGCAGAAATTTCTGTCTTTGATGTAATCCTAATGAGCATTACAACTCTTGTTACCTCGGAGTTAAAGTGCAACTCCCTTGCCTTGAGGTAAATATCCCCTGGAAGAATATTGTCAAGAATAACATTCTTAATAAAGTTACTTCTATCATACTTTTCATCATAATACTGCTTAACTGAGTTAAGTGACACAGCAAGAAGTCCTGCATATCTCTGTGCAGCCTCATCTGTACCTGACACAAACACAGCAAACTCCGGACGCTGGTTTGCGCCAAATGACTTATATGTATATCCATTTATAACATATGGAACTGTTGAAGCAAGTGTTTCTGCATTGATGCTTTCATTCACTTCGCCGATTCTGCCAAGCTCTGAGCAGGCAATTACTACAGATGTATCATCAACAATACCGATTGTTCTGTCTATTGTATCACGCATCTGGTGGATTAAACCTTGAAAAAGTCTATTTGACATTCTTTTTTCCTCCCTGACTTTAGTCGCATTGAACATCACTTTGGTACTATAGCAATATCTACATTACCTATCATATACATTTTACACAAAATCAAAAACAAATGCAACTATTATTTCAAAAAAAGTCGGTGAAAGTTTAGTGAATTTTTCTAAAGTGTTAATTTTGGCTTTAAAATTTGCTAAAATTTAGCTATATTTTTTATTTATTTTCCCAAAGTTAAGTATTTTCACTTTAAAAAACGCAAAAATCCCCCTCATAAGAGGGGGAAATGTAATCAATACAAGTTCAAGAAAATCAGTTTGTGATTGTCTTTTCTGTTTCTGGGTCAAAGATGTGAATTCTCTCTGTTTCAAGAGCAATCTTAATCTTGTCACCTGGGTGAGCTGTTGAAGATGGCTCAACTCTTGCTGTAAGTGGGATACCTGCAACATTTACATATAGGTAAATTTCTGCACCCATAAGCTCTGTAACATCAACATTAGCCTCAACAACGCTGTCAGAATACTTCTGAAGAAGCTCTGGCTCATCGTGGATATGCTCTGGACGAATACCAATTCTTACATCCTTGCCAACATACTTGTCAAGCTTGCCACCTTCGCTCTTACTTGCTGGAAGTGGAACGCTGTAGCCTGCAAAATCAACTGTGTATGTGCTACCACTCTTGTTAAGCTTTGCATCAACAAAGTTCATCTGTGGAGAACCGATAAATCCTGCAACGAATTCGTTACATGGCTTGTCATAAAGGTGCTGAGGTGTGTCAACCTGCTGAATAAAGCCGTCCTTCATAACAACGATTCTTGTACCCATTGTCATAGCCTCTGTCTGGTCATGAGTAACATAGATGAATGTTGTACCAAGTCTCTGATAAAGCTTTGAAATCTCTGTACGCATCTGTGCACGGAGCTTAGCATCAAGGTTTGAAAGTGGTTCGTCAAGAAGGAATACCTTTGGATCACGAACGATAGCACGACCAAGGGCAACACGCTGTCTTTGACCACCGGAGAGAGCCTTTGGCTTTCTGTCAAGATACTGTTCAATACCAAGAATTCTTGCAGCTTCCTGTACTCTTTCCTTAATTTCTTCCTTTGGAGTCTTTCTAAGCTTTAGACCAAATGCCATATTATCATAAACTGTCATATGAGGATAAAGAGCATAGTTCTGGAAAACCATTGCAATATCTCTGTCCTTTGGAGCAACATCGTTAGCGAGCATATCGCCAATGTAAAGTTCACCCTTACTGATGTCCTCAAGACCTGCAATCATACGAAGTGTTGTTGACTTACCACAGCCGGAAGGTCCAACGAGAATAATAAATTCCTTGTCTTCAATTTCAAGGTTAAAATCTGTAACAGCAGTAACGCCACCGTCATAGATTTTGTAGATGTGTCTTAATGATACATTTGCCATACCAACTATAACCTCCTTGTATATTAAGCAGTAGATACTGCAATATAGTTGATTACTAATGAGTAGTATATCACCTTTTTCAAAAATTTGCTACCCATATTTTTAACAGAATATTCATAAACTTTTTAGTCAAAAAGTCACAAGGTTAAAAACTGTTGGTATTTTTTATATACTTTCTACAAAAGAACTGAGGACACCTCATTACTCTGCATAATTCTTGCCTCTCCTTGTGGCAGATTTTTGGGCAAATTAAAGCCACCTATGGAAATTCTTTCAAGACTTTCCACCTTGACACCCTGGGTTAAAAACATTTTTTTCACCTGATGGAACTTTCCTTCGCTAATTGTTACCCTGATTTTACGAGGATTTTCCTCATTTATAACAAGTTTTGCACTTTTGCAGACTGTTCCGTCAGCAAAAACTATGCCCTTACGGAAGTTCTCCACCATTTCCTCTGTGGCATCGCCACTAAGCTCTGCAACATAGGTTTTGTCAACATGGTGCTTTGGAGAAAGCATTTTGTGGGCAAAGTCACCGTCATCGGTAATAATAAGAAGTCCTGTGGTGTCCTTATCAAGACGGCCAGCAGGGAAAAGCCCCTTTCTTCTTAACTCCTTTGGCAATAGGTCAATAACCGTAGTTTCTCTATTGTCCTCTGTGGCAGAAACACATCCCTGTGGCTTGTTCATTACAATATAAACATACTCCATATAGGAAATTTCCTTGCCATTTACTGCAACAGAGCTACTGTTTTCATCAATTTTTAGGTCAGCCTTTTTTACAATCACTCCGTCAACTGTAACAGCACCTGACTTTACAAGGCTCTGAACCTCTTTTCTTGTGCCAACACCCTGTGACACAAGGAATTTATCTAATCTCATACTATACCTATTTTTCTTCTGTTCCAATTAGTGACACAAATTTGTCACCATATATATTTGTAGATTTGTGACAAGCTACAACCCTGTTTTTGTAGCAAAGCACCGAAACAAACCATCTATCCTTAGTTTCATAAACATATCTTTTTACAGTTTTGCCTCTGTACTTCTCAAGGTCAAGTCCCATCTTCTTCTGCATTTCGTTGTATTCCTCATAAACGCTGTTGAAGTTTTCAGGAATTCTCACGCTGTCAATGGTTACAAGCTCACCCTGCACATTAAAAAGGGAGAGGAAACTCGTCTTGTCCCCATCAGTTCCAAACCTTGTGGAATACTCTCCAACAGCCTTGCAGTAGGCTTTTGAAGAGGCACTGCTATTGGTTATGTAAACCAACACACCCACAAGCAGAAGGGCAAAAAGCAATAACGCAATAGCTTTTTTAGGCTTTTTTATTCTTGATTTTATAGTGTACACAAACATTTTATCAGTCCTTTCATACCTAATAGATATGCAGTAGGACAGGCTAAAATGCCACTAAATCAATAATTCTTTAAGCTCCTGTGTTGTGTCTGCAAAGGTAACAGCGCCCTCTTTCTCCATAGACCCTTTATCTCCATAGCCATAGGTTACTCCAACAAAATCTACATTACACAGCCTTGCACCCTTTGCGTCAAAGTAGGTGTCACCTACCATACAAATTTTGTCAGACATACTGCAACCAAGGGTTTTTACTGCATAGGGAATAATATCCTTTTTGTCCTTACGGCTACCGTCAAGGAGGGAACCACAAACTGCATCTACAGAGTCTGTAAGTCCCAGCATTTCCACAATTTCCTCTGCAAACTTCTCGTACTTTGAGGTGGCAACGGCAATTTTTACCCCCTCTTTTCTAAGGGCGCAAAGCACAGAGTCAATGCCACTATAAGGGGTGTTCATCAGCTTTCCTTTTGTGTCATAAATATTGCGATAAACCTCAACAGCCTCTTTTGCCTTTTCTCCCTTTAGTCCACAGTAATTTATGAAGGTATCCTGTAGTGGTGGGCCGATATAAATGGTGTAGTCACTTGTATCAAAGCCCTTGCAACCCACAATTTCAATGGTTTTTTCAATGCTATAGCGAATACCCTCTGCACTTTTTGAAATTGTACCGTCAAGGTCAAAAAGTACCACATCATACTTACTCATACTTATGGTCAGCCTTTTCCTGGAATTTTTCAGCCTTAACGCTTACTCTTGTATGATTGCACCTTGCAATTTCTCCTGCATCATCAAATGCAACACACTGAAAATGGAATGTGCGACCGTCATTTTCGGTACAAACAGCCTGAACCTTCACTTTTGCACCAACAGGAGTCGGACTTGTGTGGCTTAAATCAAGAGATACTCCAACGGTGGTAATACCCTCTTCAATCATTGTGTCGGCAAGACAGGAGGAGGCATTCTCCATCATTGTTGCCACCACAGGAGTAGCAAGAACTCTAAGACTGCCTGAACCAACATTAACAGCCAACATTTCTTCTGTAACA
>JBGUUL010000095.1:0-8115 GCA_045133515.1 Ruminococcus sp. | reverse complement strand
CCGAAATCCTTCAGGTTTACCTCGTTGGCAGGGAACTGAGGACGTGTCACCTTCTCCATCTGGAAAGGAAGGTTCTCATAGAGCGCTTCATACTTGTCGGTTTCGGCTGCCTGCATGCTTATTGCCAGCAAACAGGTGCAAACCAAGCTAAAAAGTTTCTTCATGAATAAATGGGGTTTTTAATAGAGTTATTAAATAGTTTTGTTTAATTGCTGCAAAAATACGGATAAAATCTCATATTTCCAAATCTATACTCATTTTTTTATATGTATTTCATGTTTTGTATGAGGGGAGTTAAAGAAGTGAAGGGAGTCTTTCGCTCGTCATGAATTGTCGTAAGCAACTCCGATAGACAAAATGATAGCTCTGAGAGATACACATTTCTTATCCGCTTTCTATTTGAATCAACCATCATAGAGAGAAGTACATTGTTTTTTTTTGCTGAAATTTCTTATGGAAAACTTGCGGGTGTAGAAGAATTGTCGTATATTTGTGGCCGATACAACCCAATTAAACTTTTGATATATTGCTTATGAAATGTATTCGTTTACACCTATTATTGTTAACCCTGTTGTTGATCTCTATATCAGCATTTGCAGGACCACGTAGTTTCCGACAAGCCAAGCAGATCGCAGAGCGCCAGGCTGCTTTGTTGGGTATTGTCATGGATGAGTCTGCTCAATCACAGGCGAAGTCTTTCGGTTTTGGTGATAAAACTCAGAAATCTCAGGCTTCTGGTCAGGAAACTGCCAGTTATTATGTCTTTCCTCATGGTGAGGGAAAGGGTTTCACGATTGTGTCGGGCGACGATTGTCTGCCGGAAATCGTAGGTTATACCGATCAGGGAACTTATGATGAGGCATCTCTTCCAGAAAGTTATAAGAACTTCATGAAGGCTTATCAGGAGATGGTAGAGGCTTTGACCAAGGGCGATCAAGCTACTTTGCGCAATTTGGCAGAGGTGAAAGCTTACCGTTCTTCTGTAAATTCTACTCATTCCAAGGCAGTTTCTCCATTATTGGGTAATATTGCATGGAATCAGAGTAAGCCTTTTAATAATATGTGTCCGATTTATGATGGAAAAAATCGGGCAGTCACTGGTTGTGTGGCTACGGCTATGGCACAGGTGATGGCTTATTATAAGCATCCTAAACAATTGTTGCAGGATATTCCTGAATATACTAAGAAATGGTATGGCAGAGATGTAGCCGTTCCTGGTATCAGCAAGAGCGATGGCGTATATGATTGGGACAACATGTTACCTTTCTATAGTAGTGCAGAGGGTAGTTATTCCGAAACTCAGGCTAATGCTGTAGCCAAACTGATGTTTCATTGTGGAGCTGCCGTGAAGATGGGGTATGGTGAAATGTCGGGTGCAAATCTTACGCCAGCGCCCTTGGCTAAGTATTTCGGATATGATGCCGATATGATGCTGGATTTATCCCGTTCTTTATATTCCCTGGCAGAATGGACTCAGATTCTTGACAATGAATTGGCTGCTGGGCGTCCTGTTTTCTATTCAGGTTCTTCTACCGATGGTGGTCATCAGTTTATCTGTGATGGTTCCGATGGACAGGGACTTTATCATATCAACTGGGGCTGGGGAGGCTATCAGAATGGTTATTTCGATGTTACGATCTTGAATCCTGAGAAGGGTGGTGTCGGCTCCGGTAATGCACAGGATGGTTACAACCGCAACTGTAGTATGTTGGTTGGTGTGGCTCCTGATAATGGTAAGGTAGATGAGCCTGTAGTACCTTTCGCTCCTATTGTGCAGAGCTATTGGGATAAAATGTCTGTTTTTGAACTGACTAAGGATACAAGAAATCAGGTTTCAGATAAATTTGCCTTGAAAATACAGAATTATTTCTGTAATCAGAGTCGTCAGGATATGACAGGCTCTATCGCTTATGGTATATTGAAGTCTGATGGTACTTATGTCCCAATTTCTGGGGTTAAGGAATTCTCTTTTAAGGGTATTCAAGATAATGGCAACACTTATGGTAATACTTTCTTGTTTGAATTTGATTATGCTTTCCCAATCGGACAGACCACGATCTATGCGATTTACAGTACCGATCATGTTCATTGGAACAAATGCGCTAATTCTGAAATGCGACCTTATGTCGTTGAGGCTACAGCTCAAAAACTGACTCAGGTTCGTTCGCAATTGAAAGCAGATATCAATCCAACTGAAGAACTATTGGGTGGATTAACCAATGGCTTTGAAATTACTATCCAGAATCAAGGTGATATTGAATATTTGGGATCCATCAATATCTTCAGCAATACGACTGCTACAATGCCAGACCAAGCCGCGATGGATGTTTATGTCACGGTTCCTGCGCATAGTTCTATTACCAAAAAAGTAGAGTTGACACCTACGGAAGGTGATTTATATCTTTGGTTGACTGATGTAGGAGCAGAAAATGTCTTTGTTAATGGCAAAAAGTTTACGGTGGGAGCTACACCTGCAGCCCCTGTATTCACAGTTGTAAAAGCATGGACCAATGCGGCTCCAAATGAATATGAGACCGAAAAGGCGACTTATGATGGTAATAAAGTGAAAGCTCCAAAGACGAATGATGCTTTTGCCCAATTCAATTATGCAATCAAGAACGATGGAGGTACTGCCTTGTTGAAATATCTCTTGATAGCATACAGTACGAATGAGTGGCTCTATGTTCCTAGTATTGAGACGGTACGCATTCCTGGTAATGGAGCGACCACTACAATATCCAGGTCTTTTGACCCTAACGAGTTGGGAGGTAATACTATCGTCTCGGATTTGCGATTCAAAAGTTTGACAGATAATGAATATTACGATATTCCAACCACTTTGTCTAAAAACAGACTTGACATAGTTTCGGGTGGCTATTATCAGTTACAACCATTTGAAATGGTTGTCTATGTAGCTGGTCAGCCTTCTGGTATTTCAACCATTTCCTTGAACAAGGGTATCTATGGTGGCAATGGCGAGATTATCATATCATCTGACCGCTCTCAGACAGTAAAGATCTTTAATCTGAGTGGACAGAAAGTAACTTCAGTTGCAGTTCAGGCAGGTGAAAGACAAGTGATTCCTGTGCCTTCAGGCATTTATATTGTAAATGGAATCAAAGTGATTGTGAAGTAACATCATCGTGAAATAGGATGATAGTCTCCAGCGAGATTGTGGAGATAAAGAGAAAAGAACGTGGCATAAGTCAAATCTGATGCGCCAAGAAAAGTCCTACAGATTTCACAGATTTAAGTTTTTGGCTTCGAAAAAGAATCTGTGTAAATCTGTGGGACTATGTATTTTTGGTCTCTTATTGCCAGCTATTAATTGAACTTATGAAACACCCTTTATATGAATATCAAGTATTTAGTTTCTAATATAAAAATAAGATTTTCTGATATTTAAATTAGCTAAAATGAAAAAAGGTTGGTAATCTTTCGATTATCAACCTTTTTTGTACCCAGACCCAGTACATAACCTATGAAATAAAGGAAAATAAGCACAATAAAAAGCATTAGAAATCAATGGTTTACAGCTTTTGTATTTGCTCTTGTTTGCATAAAAGTATACTTGTTTTGTTATTTAGTACACTTTTAGTACACCTTGTATGGAGTTATTTTTGTATCTTTGCAGCACCAAAAGAAAACAAAAGCAATAAAAAAGTATGGCAAAGTTAGACAACAAGAGCAAAGACAACCCCAGATTAGAGCAGCGTTTAATGGCTGATGGGCAAATAAGCCTGTATCTGGAGTTTTATTTAGGCAGGGAAAGTGTGCCTGTTTTGGATGAGGACGGAGAGCCAGTTTTGTATGAGAGTGGCAAGATGAAAGGCAAGCCAAAATACAAAGTAACCCACAACAGACGTAAACAGAACCTCAATTTGTATTTGGTAGCAAACCCCAAAACCCCAATAGACAGAACCCACAACAAAGAGGTTTTGCAGTTGGCTAAGAAAATTAGGATGGAGGAGGAACAAAAGTTGCTGGAAAATAAGGATGGCTACAGGCTTAAGAAAGACCGCCAGATTAACTTTTTATCTTACTTCCAAGCCTATATAGATGGCTACACAAAGAAAGATGTAAGGATGATTAAAATAGCCTTGCAGCGTTTTGTGGATTTCTTAAACGATACCCCAGAGTATAGCAAGTTTGCCAAGAACATAAAGCCAGAGCAGCTTGATAAGGATATGATGGTAGAGTTTACAGAGTACCTGCAAAGCAGAAGTTATGGGGAGGGAGCTAAAAGTATATACCAGCGTTTCAAAAAGGTGGTAAAGTATGCCGTTGAACACGATGTTATATCTAAAAACCCTTGCACAGGGGTTGTTATTAAGATAGATAGTAACATTTTGAGAAAGGACACGCTATCTTTGGAGGAGGAGCAAAAGTTGATAGCCACACACTATACAGGGGAGAACCCAAACGTTAGAAAAGCGTTTATTTTGTGCCTGTATTGTGGCTTAAGATTTTGTGATGTCAAAGACCTTACATTTGCAAACGTTGATTACTCCAATAAGTTGCTTAAGTTTGAGCAGAACAAAACAAAAGGACATTCAGCCAATAGTGGTGTAGTTATACCATTAACAGACAACCTGCTAAAGCTGATAGGAGAGCCGACAGCAGAGCAGACAAAGGAGAGCTTAATATTTCCACTACCAAGTTATGAAAGTTGCTCTAAATCGCTAAGACGATGGGTAAAAAGAGCAGGTATTGATAAGCATATAAGTTGGCATTGTGCAAGACATAGTTTTGCCACAAACATACTAACAAATGGAGCAAATATTAAGACGGTTGCAAGCCTGTTAGGACATAGTGGCTTAAAGCATACAGAGAAATATGTTAGAGCCGTTGACAAGCTGAAAGAGGAGGCAATTTGCAGCCTGCCAGATATTAACTTTTAACGTATAAGCCTATGAGAACAAGAGAGTTTATAGTTAGGCTTGCAAATGGTGAGTTTAGCAAAAATGACATTTTGCAATATGCAGCCAGCGTGCCAGATGTTAGCGACCTATATTGGGAGTTATGGTTTTCTATGTATGCCGTGCCAGAGGGCTTTACAAAGCCAATAGTAGAGGAATACAAACATAAGTATATAACGAATGCTATGCAAATACTTGTAACTAAGTATGGGTATGACGATTTAGTACAACCAGAGGCAAAGGAGAGCAAGCAGCCCAAACAGGCAAAGCCCAAGAGGGGCAGACCAGTAAAACCGCTTGCAGATGTTATGCTAAATGACAATACAGGGGAGAAGTTAAAGAAACTGCATACTTTGATAGATGGCAAGAAAGGCAAAAGCCTTGCTCTAATTATTATGGCTTGTGTAAAGCAGGGCTATATGACAAAACCAACGTACCAGCAGTTAGCAAATGAGTTTGGAGATATAGGGAGCAGGCAGGCTTACACCAATTATAGCGATGAAAACCGATTTACAGCAAGTGAAATAGGGGGAGCGGTTAAGGCTGTTAGAGTGGTAATGCAAGAGTAATGCAAATGCACTCCAAATGTAATGCAAATGCACATTATTTAACCCAGTTAAGTAGCAGTTAATTGCCTATATTATGTAGGGTAATTAACTGCTATTTTTGTTTGTATCATTTGAACGCTTTTTCTTTGTTATTTTGCACTTGTTACTTAAAGGCAGGTGATTGCAAGCCCTGCTGGATGGTTGCAGGGGTAAATAAGGGGTATGCTTGCAAATACTCCAAAAGCCCAAACCAAAAGAGCATACAAATGACAACAGAATTAAAGCAGGTAGCCGACCAGATAACGGCAAACACTATCTTTTGCACAAAGGAAGTATTAACAGCCGATGAGGCTGCAAAGTATATGGGTGTGTCTAAATCATACCTGTATAAGCTAACTTGCAAACAGGAGATACCACATTATAAGCCTATGGGCAAGATGTGTTATTTTAACCGCCAAGAGCTGGAAGCGTGGTTGCAGAGAAACAGAGTTGCAACAGATGAGGAGATAAGCCAGAAAGCCAACGACTATTGTATGAGGAAAGGAGGCTTAAAATGAACACTCCAAATATACGCTATTATGCTAAGATGGTTAATACCACACAGAAAGGCAAGAAAACACCCAGATACACAATAGTAGCCAGAGCAGGATATTTCCCAGCTTTGGAAAGCCTTACAGGCAGGGATGGGCAAATATCTATGAACTTGATGGAGAAACTAAAGGAGGGGGCAAACGTTCCTTCAATGAGGTTGCAAGCCAAAAACAGCCTCAACTTCACAGGGCTTAAAGATTACTTTATAGATGGGAAATTGAGTGGCTTTGCCTATGGCTATCCACTTGATAAAGAAACGTATAGCAAAGATAACAAGCCAAACCCTTTCTATGAATACAGAAACGATGGCTATTTGTTTGTTATACACCAAGATAGCAACGACCCAGCAAACCTAATTCCAACCTGTATTGAGTTAATAGTGTTGGAGGGTGCAAAGGTTTTGGCTTCTGCATATTGCCAGCAGCTTGCTATGGGTGGTTTTAATGAGGTTATTAAGGCTTTGAGGGAGCAAGCCAGCCTGTAGCTCTTATACTAAGCTGTAGTTTTATACCAAAAATAGGTAATGTTTATAATGTATGATAAAGTTAAACTCTGGATAGATAGGTACTATATGGGTGAGCAGTTTTATATGTTAGCAAACTATCTGGATAAGGCACAGCAGCAAACCGACCTCAATACTGGAGAGGTTAAGACCTTTGGCAGTTTGGAGGGGTTAAAAGTTACTATATTGATGGGTGGTGTGTCTATTGTAGGCAGTTTGCCAAAGTTCCTGTACAATAGCAACGTTTACTCTATGAGCAGGGAGGCAACAGCCCAAGCAATAGAGAAACTTTCTGATAACTTGCATATAGATGCAGCAGTAGCAGCCGTTACAGAGCTGGAGTTTGGCACAAACTTTCAGATGAAACACCCAGTACCAAACTATCTAAGCAAGTTAGGCAGTATGCCAAGATTGCAAAGGTATCATTTTGACCCCTCCACACTATACTACAAAGGCAAAGGCAAGCAGCAGCCCAAAGTATTTGCTTTGTATGATAAAATAGCGGATGCAAAGGCAAAGGGAATGAGCCTGCCAGAGGACTTAAAGCCAGCAAACCTATTGAGGTATGAAATGAGGCTTAAAGGCAGGTTAGCAAAGCAGTTGAGCGTGTGCCAGCTAACAGCCTCAACACTTACAGAAGTAGGCTTTTATGATATGATGGTAGAACGCTATAAAGATAGTTACTTTTCAATATCCAAACAAACCCAGATAAAAACAAATGCTATGTGTGAGATTAAGACAGTAACAGATGCCTTTAATGTGTTTGTTGCTCGTTTGTTGAGTAAAACAGACCCAGACCAGATAAGCGGTTTTCTGGATGAGTTAAAGGAGGGTGAAGTATTTGAGGATTGCAAGTATTACAGCAGGCTTAAGAAGAAACTGGAAACGATAGCCACAAAAGCAGATATTGTGGTATCTGATGAGCTAATAAAAGAGCTTGATGAAGATATAAAAAATTGTGGTGATTGTTTGAAATAGCTATATGTAATGTATTACCAAAAAGTGGTAAAATACAACCAGCCTCAACCAAGATACAACCAGCTTACAACCGATTTACAACCAGCTTACAACCTCCATACAACCCAGATACAACTATCTGGAGGCTCTGCACAACCATTGTACAACCAGAGCAGCCAGATAGCTTGTTGAGGCTATGCCAAAGCGTGATGGCTGTACACGCTTGCAGGGTTTATTAGGCAAAGTTGCACACAAATAAGTTGCACAATCAATAAAAAGTATTACCTTTGCACTTGTTGTATTAACTTTGCAACAATCTTTTGGTGTGGTGTGGGTGTAGGTGTACACTTGCACCATTTTTTTATGGGGTAAAAACAACCCTTAAATAGCAAGTGTTTGGCAATAAGTACACTTTTAGTACACCTTAAAAAGCAAAAAACGCTTGCAAGCTATTGACTTACAAGCGTTTAAGAATTAAATTAAGTACCCAGACCCGGGATCGAACCGGGATGGATTGCTCCACTGGTGTTTGAGACCAGCGCGTCTACCGATTCCGCCATCAGGGCTGTTGTGACTGCAAAGTTAGTCTTTTTTTTTG
>JBGUUL010000094.1:0-5155 GCA_045133515.1 Ruminococcus sp. | reverse complement strand
GCTGTTTGTTGTTGTCCACTTAACAGTCTTGTTTGTTGCATTACTTGGGCTAACTGTAGCCTTTAGTGTAAACTTGCTACCTCTGTTTAGAACCTTTGATGTGTAATTTATCTTAACTGATGTTACCTTAACAACAGGTTTTTTTGTTGGCTGTGGAGCAGTTGTTGCTGTTGTAGGTTCCGTAGTAACAGTTGTTGGCTCTATTTTAGTTTCAGTTATTGTTGTTTCGGAACTTGGCTCTGTTTTAGTTTCGGTTACTGTTGTTTCAGAGCTTGGTTCTGTTGTGGTTTTGGTGACTGTTGTTGGTGTAGTAGTTGTTGCTGTTGTTGCTGTTGTTGCTGTTGTTGGTTCTGTTGTAGTTGATGTGTCCTCTACTTCATTTGCTACAGATACATCATATACTGCAACTGTACCCGAAACCTCACAGGCAACAAAGAGAAGGTTTTTCCCGTTTGGACTTCCAGTTGCTGGAACAAAATGTAAACCCTCTGGGGAATCGTCACCCATAATATCTGCTGAATAATCACGAGAATTGATGTAGTTAACATAACTAACATTTGTTGTGTCTGTTATGTCATATACCATAACACCACCGATTCTTTCAAGTCCCACAAAGGCATAGGTTTTGTTGTCAATAACCCCTACTACCACAGATTCTGGCTCAGGACCTTTCTTACCAGAACGGTCATCAATAGATATGTCATCATTTGAGCAGTTAAAATGCTCTGGAATGTACTGAGCTGTCAGTCTTTCAAAGTCATCACCACTTGTAAATACTTCTTCAAGACCATCTTCTGTAATCTTAAACATTGTAAAGGTTCTACCACCAAAGATGTAGTCCTTCTCACTGTCAAGACCGTCATAATCGGATATGTCTAAGAATACGACTTTACCTGTAATACCACTGTTTTCAGGTGTAATTTTTCCTGTTGGAGAAGTTTTGCCTTTGCCGAAGTTACGCTCGTCCTCGTTGAGGTATTCACCATCAGTATCTGTTCCCCATTCACGGCTGTCACCCTCATTAGCTGTTATGAGGTAGTCAATTCCGTCTATTGTTGCAAGGGTGATTCCGTCAGGCATTCTCACACCCCTAAGGCTCTCATAAGTTTTTGGAGAATACTTTTCATCCTTTTTGTCAATATCAACTGCATACTTTGAATAATCCTCAAATCCAACAGGATAAACAGCCTTAATTACAACATCTTCAAGGTCAAGAACTGCAATAGCATTAGCCTCTTGTAGTGACACATATGCAGTTTTGTCTGTTGTTGCAACATATTCTGGCTCAAAATCCACAGATGGAGCAGTATCCTTTTTAATTACAACACCCTTGTCTGCAAGGCTTTTTCTAACTTCTTCACTATCAAAAACAGTAAAATCTGCATTTTTGCTTTCACCTGTTTCGGCATTTACTACTGTTACAGTACCCATTGGGTCAACTATGCCATCTCCATAACCAAGCCTTGGTTCACCCTCATTGGCAGTAATAAGCTTTGAACCATCAGGTGTGTAAGTAACCATATCAGGCTGTACGCCTGTTTTAGAGCTATACTTGAGTTCAAGTGTTCCGTCTTCTTTACAATTAAATACTGCTACTCTACCATCTGCTGTGTAGTCTTCTGCCTGAATGGCAACAGCAAGGGAGCTTCCGTCAGGCGAAACACTGACTGATGTCATATCTCCGTATGTAAAGTCCTCTGTTTCAATCAACGCCTTAATATCAATATCGTTTCCCTTAAGGCTACTTCCTACTTTCATATCCTCCATAGAAATAGCAGTAAGGCAACCAGCCTGTCCGTTGATTGCGTACGCCCACTGTGTCTTTTCGTTGTAATCAACAATCTCCATTACGCCACCGTCTGCATTGGTCATACCTGATACATAGTCAGTAACCTTACTAAGATTAAGCTTTGCTTTCTGATTTTCAAAGCCCTTAATACTCTCCTGTACCTGTATTTCAGGTGTTTCTGCTGACACTACTCCCACACCTGTACAAACAGATGATATAGTAATCATAGTTGCCACAGCAGTTGATATTATTCTCTTTCTAAATGATTTCACAACTATTTCCTCCTATAAATGTGATAAATACACTTAAGTGTATATTTATAATTTACCAATGAATTGTAAGCAAATCCACCCACTATGTGTAAAATCTCCGTTAAAAAATTTTACACTTACTATTGACAAAGGAAAACCAAGGGTATATAATACTAACAAAGATAGCTATAACTGTTAGCTATTAGAGGGGCGAGAATAATATGGATTACACAAAACTTGCAGGAGAATTTTTGTCCTCAAGGCTGAAAATTCAACAGCAGGATGCAAGCAAGGCTCTTTCCCAGCTTATGAAGGGTGAGCTATTTGCAATGAATTATCTTTTAGAACACAACAAAATGGCTTATCCAAAGGAAATAAGCGATTATATGCAAGTCAGCACAGCAAGAATTGCCACAATTCTCAAGCACCTTGAAGCCGAGGGGAAAATCACAAGGCAGACTGACACAAAAGACAGCAGATATGTTATTGTAAAGCTAACCTCACAAGGTGAGAATGATATTTTAGATAAGAGAATGAGAATACTAAAAGGCTTTGCAAAGGTATTTGAATATATGGGAGAAGAAAATGTCAGGGAGTTTTTAAGGCTGAACAAACTTGTTCTTGAGGCCTACAAGAATGTTGAAATAAAGCTTTAATACATTGTTAAGCAGTTCACCGACGGTTATTCCTGTCGGTTTTATAAAAAGGAAATAGCTAACAGATATAGCTATTTCTATCAGAAAGGATGTTTTTTATGTTAATTATGATTTTGCTCATTGCCTGTCTATGTTTATCAACCATTCTACTTTATTTTTTGGTAAACCGAGCATCTAACAGCTTTGATATGACAAGCAATTATCCACTATTACTTCCACAAAAGCTAAAAAAAGCAAGGGTTTCCTCTGGATATTCCATAAACGAGATTTCCGATTTTAGCCACATATCCAAGGACAGGATTGAAAAATGGGAAAAGGGAACCTCCGAGCCAACATTGTCGGAGCTTTCCTCAATAAGCAAAACCTTTGACATCAACATTGATGACTTTATAGAAGAATTCAAAGAATAATACTACATTAGAAAGGGCTATATTATGACTGATATTCTAAATTACGCAAGGGACAAGGAACTCCTTTGCACAAAAAACAATCAAATAGAGCCTGAGCTTTACTCCAAATATGATGTAAAGCTGGGTCTTAGGGATAAGCAGGGCAACGGTGTGCTGACAGGACTAACCAACATTTCCAAAATCAAGTCCTTTACTACCGAAAACGGGGTTGATATTCCTTGCGACGGCAAGCTTTGGTACAGGGGCTACAAAATTGAGGATATTGTAAAAAGTCTTGGCAAAGAGGAATATGGCTTTGAGAAAATAACCTACCTACTTTTACTTGGAGAAATGCCAAATGAAAGTGAGCTACAGGAATTTAAGAAAATCATCAGCCAAAGCAGAACCCTGCCATCTAACTTTACAAGAGATGTCATTATGAAAGCACCAAGTGCCGATATTATGAATAGCATTACAAGGAGTATTCTTACACTTGCCTCCTATGATGAAAAAATCAGCGATAACAGCATCTCAAACAATATTCGCCAATGTATTCAGCTAATCAGCATCTTCCCTATGTTGGCTGTTTATGGCTACCACGCATACAATCACTACGAAAATAACGAAAGTATGTATATTCACAGACCAAACCCAGAATATTCCACAGCTGAAAATCTGCTGATGATGTTGCGCCCTGATAAGAAGTTTACAAAGACAGAGGCAAAGGTCCTTGATACTGCCCTACTGCTCCATATGGAACACGGTGGTGGCAACAACTCCACCTTTACCACAAGGGTTGTTACCTCCTCTGGCTCTGACACATACTCCACAATATCAGCTGCTATGTCCTCTCTGAAAGGTCCAAAACACGGTGGTGCAAACATTAAGGTTATGGATATGATTCATAATATTAAAGAAAATGTTAAGGATACTGATGACAAAGATGAGCTTGAAAACTACCTTGGAAAAATTCTGGACAAAGAGGTATTCGACAAAAAGGGCTTAATCTACGGAATGGGTCACGCAGTATATTCCCTGTCCGACCCAAGAGAGAGAATATTCAAGGCCTATGTTGAAAGGTTGGCTATTGAAAAGCATTGCGAAAAGACCCTAAGACTTTACAACAACATTGAGGAAATTGCTCCAAAGCTAATTGCTGAGAAAAGACACATTTACAAGGGTGTTAGTCCAAATGTAGATTTCTATAGTGGCTTTGTATATGATATGCTGGGTATTCCAAAGGAGATGTACACAGCAATATTTGCCATAGCAAGAATTGTTGGTTGGAGCGCCCATAGAATAGAGGAGCTTGTGTGTGCAGAAAAAATCATCAGACCTGCATATATGAGCGTTATGGAAGAAAAGGAATTGGAGGCTTAGTATGGGATTTTTCCAAAGAATGATGTACAAATTCCAGAACTTTATGATGTACCGTTACGGTGGGGACAAGCTGTCAAACACATTGTCTATTGTTGCCCTAATTCTGATGTTCCTTTCCATTTTTCCATATATGAGAATATGCTACTTTTTAGCCTTTGTCCTCATTGTTTGGGCAACCTTTAGAATGTTCTCCAGAAATATTCCTGCAAGGCAAAAGGAGCTTTACAAATATATTGCCATAACAGGTAAGGTGAAAGCATTTTTCCACAGGAAAAAGAGAATGTGGAGTGAAAGGAAAACTCATAAGTACCTAAAATGCCCTAACTGTAAGGCTAATCTCCGTGTTCCAAGGAGAAAAAAGAAAATCGAAGTTTCCTGCCCAAAATGCCACAAACAATTTATTAAGAAAGCATAATGAAAAATAGTAAAGCATAATAAAGCATAATACAAATATTGAACCTCCCAAAACAGTCCATAAGCCAAGGCTTGTGGACTGTTTGCTTTTCCTGCCACTCCTTTGCTTGTATAAAAAACAGCATAGGTATGGTTTTTCAGGGGGGGTGACTGCAAATTTGACTTCAAACTTCCGTAATTTAAAATCCAATATGGAGAGATTTATATAGGGAGTTAAGATATATAATACTTGCTGTCTGTATAATTTAAAATCCAATATGGAGAGATTTATATTGA
>JBGUUL010000093.1:0-1805 GCA_045133515.1 Ruminococcus sp. | reverse complement strand
AAAAGTAAAGCAGTATTGCAAAGCGTGGGCAGAAAAAACAGGTCACCCATTACATATTATCAAAAATGCTTCACATTTCTCTAATGGAGATAACCCACAGCAGGTTAATAGCGAAATAGAGCAGTTTATTAGACAAACTGTTGCAAATTAAAATGAGAAGTTTTCTTGTAGGTTTATCAATAATGTGTTACATATCTACTGTAATCTCACAAAACCAATATGTAAAACGATTAAAATATCTTGCAATATGCAATTTAATAGTGTATAATGAAAACACAATTTAAGAAACGGGAACTTGTAAACAGGCTGAGAGGAAGGTGTGACCTTCGACCGATAACCTGATTTGGACAATGCCAACGTAGGGATTTTGTATACAATGTATTAGAAATAACGATTTCGAGGGGAATTACCAAATAGGTAGTTTCCTTTTTTGTTTTATATGAGAGTAGTCAATCTTTTTACGTTTAAAGATGGTTTACTTTCATAAAGTGTGAGGTGAAGAAAGCTTATGAAAAATAATAAAATTGGATTAATGTGTATAGCAGGCGTTTTTACTGCATTGGTTTTCGTTGTAACTGCCTATCTGCATATTCCTACAAATAACGGATATATCCACATAGGTGACGGAATAATTTATCTTGCTGCCTGTTTATTACCTTGGCCCTATGCAATGGTTGTTGGTGCAGGTGGTGCATTTCTTGCTGATTCTCTTACAGGCTTTGCAATTTGGGCACCAGCCTCTGTTGTAATCAAGGCACTTACTGCTTTGTTTTTTACAAGCAAAAAAGATAGTATTATAAATCTTCGTAATTCATTAGCTCTTTTACCTGCTACACTTCTGTGTGCAGGTGGATACTATTTGTATGAGTCCTTGCTATATGGGAATTTTGTTGCACCCCTTGCAGGAATCCCAGCCTCTCTTACACAGTCGGTAGCAAGCTCAATTATTTTTGTTGTTGCCGGTCTTTCATTGGATAAAATGAAAATCAAATCTGCATTAATCGGAGGTAGTCACAAATGATGACGATTACATACCCTGTTTCAAAAGGAATATATGTTAACATAACCAACCGTTGTCCTTGTGCGTGCACATTCTGCATACGAAACCATAAAGACCATGTTTTTGAATCGGATACACTATGGCTTGACAGAGAGCCTACTGTACAAGAAATTTGCGACAGCCTTGATACATGGAATTTAGAAGAGTATGAAGAGATTGTTTTTTGTGGCTTTGGCGAACCTACAGTGCGACTTTATGATTTGCTTGAGGTGGCAAGATATATTAAATCCAAAGGTAACATAAAAATCCGTATAAACACAAATGGTCTTGCTGACCTTATCTGGAACAAATCCACAGCCTCTGAGCTAAAAGGGGTTATTGATACTGTTTCTGTCAGTCTGAACGCTACAAACAAGGAGGATTATCTAAAGGTGGTTCGTCCTAAGTTTGGAATTGAGTCCTTTGACGCTATGCTAAAATTTACCAAGGAATGTACAGAGTATGTTCCGTCTGTTATGATGACAGTGGTAGATGTAGTAACCACAAAGGAGGAGCAGGAAGCTTGCCGTAAAATTTGTGAATCTGTGGGAGCAATATTCCGTGTTCGTCCTTATTCGGATTAAATTTTTACTTTTTTAGAAGAAATACTTGCAAAGTTCTAAAAAGTGGTATATAATTTCAGAAACAACTAAATATACACGGGAGCTTGTAAACAGGCTGAGAGGAAGGTGTGACCTTCGACCGAGAACCTGATTTGGATAATGCCAACGTAGGGATGCCTGATATAACAAGAGGATATTAGGAA
>JBGUUL010000092.1:0-2113 GCA_045133515.1 Ruminococcus sp. | reverse complement strand
GAACATTGACTGCTCAATATTTCGTGGGCTGAGTTTTATTTCATCACTTAAAGTGTCATAGCAAATCCATTCCTCACTCTCGGGTGTGTCCTTTACAAGAATATCAAGGGCTATCTGCGATTTTTCATCAATGAAATAAATTACTGCATTGATTTTTACACAACCAACTGTGAGAGTTGCTACAAGTCTTTCTTCATAACCTGCTTTGCCATATAACTTTTTCTTAACTTCACCGGCTGTCATATACCTTTTGAAACAGTACCTCTTGCCTAAATCTTTCTTAAGCTGTTTTCTCAAATTCATAAAGTCATATCACCGAACCCCTCGTCTTCATTATCACATAAATCAAATGACTTTGGTTGTTCTTCCGGGTGCTGTTCGTAATATTTGTCAGCACTATCATTGACAGCCTTGTTCAGAACATTAATGTCAAGTCCACAATCAATATATCCTTGTGCAACCGTATCATAGTAACCCTCAGAGGGCAGTCCGAAGTTCTGTTTTAAATTCATAATGTAAACCATTCCTTGAACATCTCTGCCACCTACATTTACATTTATATCTTCTTTGAAATATGAGTTAGGTAACCCTCGTATCTGTCAAGCATAAGTTCATCAAAGGGTGTTATCTTCCAAAGGGCAACCGGAACACTTGAACCTTGTTTTGGTGCTATGGTAGCAAATGAACAATTCGGTCGTCCCTTAAACTGCAACTCATAATTATCAATCATCCCTGTTGCAATTAGTTTTGCAGTTGGGCAACGAAAACTCATCTGTTCAAGATTCAGATTACTGCCATAGGCAACATATATCTTACTCATAATAATTTCTCCTCTCCTTTACATTGACATAGAAAAATCCGAACCATCTTCCTGCTGTTCAGCAGTTTCCGGTTCGGATTCTATTTCAACATTGTTTTCCATTGTTTCAATATATCTTCTTTGTTCTAACCTCTCCTTTTGCTTTTCTGCCTGTGCTGGGTCTTTCCAAGCAATATTGCCATCAAGATTTTTTAGGAGATGGGTTCTTGCTGTTTTGAATTCATCTCCTATCATACCCAACCTTAACAGCCAAGTTCTGAAAGTGTATTTTTCATTACTGGAATGAGTTTTGTTACGCATAGCCCTCTTTTGTATTAGTGCTTGGTAGCTGATTGCAAGTGACAGTTGAACATACGCCTTTACCTTTCCTGCGTGTAGGGTAGAATTGAAAAGGCGAAATTCTATTGTCCCCTTGCTGAAAACAGAATGAAGGTTAAGACCGTGATACCTTGTATCATCATAATGTCGCCAGCTACCATCTTCTCCGTCATACCACATATCCTTAATCTGCTCCATTGTAAGTGGCGGTCGTTTGTTCACCTCATCAAGAAATCTTGTGTCAGCTTTTTCACAGTAGTGTTCCCTGCGAACATTAACATCAAGTGCCTTGTATAATAAATCTTCCTTTGACGCCATAATATTTACAATGTTACGAAGAGTTTTGGGAGTGTGTTTTGACGCGTCAACATGAACATGAATACCACACCTGCCATTAACTCTTGCACCTGCATTTCGTAAAGCTCTTACAAGTTCCTGCAAGGTTTCAATATCTTTATACTGACAGATTGGAGAAACAAATTCAACTGAATAAAGCTGACTTGCTCTTTCACCCTGTCGGTTAGTACACTCAATACTTGAGTCACGCATTATTTTCCAGTTTCTGTCCTCAGGATCCTTTACAGTATATGAATCATAACCTCCACCAATATGAGTTGCACTTGTATGAAAATAACCGGCTATTACCTTTGAGGCTGTTGCTCTGGTAATGCCGGTCATTTCAATTTCTATTCCAAAATTTTGTGTCCTCAAGTCTTATCCTCACTTTCATTTTTTGACTTCTTTAGTTTTGAAACAGGCTTTGACTTCTCCCTCATATCAATGAAATCTCTCACAGTAGAAGGTACATACTTTGTGTACATTGAGTCAACTGCTTTCAACAGTTCATCAGAAAAATCAGCGTCTTTCTGTTCCATATACATTTTGAGAGCAGATAGCTTTTCATCATCATAGCCAAAGGTAATGTTTGTTTTCTTCATTTCGATTTCACCTCCACATACTTCATATTTGGAATCT
>JBGUUL010000091.1:0-1790 GCA_045133515.1 Ruminococcus sp. | reverse complement strand
TCTGTCCAAGGTTTTGTATGTAACCCATTAAGGTTTTCTCTCCAAGATTTGAAATCCTCAATAACTTACCACACTCCACCTTCATTTTCTTACTATCAAAATTTAGTTCTGAACTCATTAAATCAATCCTCCCTTACATTTATTTCTACGGCCATTGCCTCAAGGAAGTCCTTACACTCGGCAGGCCAGAAGTGTTCTATCCATTCATTTTGATAACAATGTAGATAATTGAAAGGCTTAAAGGATATTAAATCCTTCTCCTCAACTTCTAAACTCTTACGGCAAAAGGCCATATTACCATCAAGACGAATTTGCTCATGCATACAATGAAAACAGCCATTTGAAATTAAGTGCTTTCCATAAGCAAAACCCAATTTCTCATAAATATCCTCCATGCTGTCTAACTTTTTAATTGCTGCTATTTTTTCTTCTTTCATAAAGTTCCACCTTTCAAAAATAATATTTTGGAGTTTCCTTATGCACTCCCTAATAGGAATCCTGCAGTATTCCCATTTAGCAATACATAAGCTATAAGGTCTTGAGGAGTTGAACCCCACCCATCTATGATGGCTGCCACCAGAGACCTTGCCATTTATTCAAAGAAAATCAAGAAAATTGAGCCTGTTAAGGCTTTAAGGCTGAAGGGACTCGAACCCAAATCAAGTCATAGGCTTGACCTACCATAGCAACCTTATCAGCATCTCAGATGCTCTTTCTGTACTCAAAATCAGCTAATCCCTTAATAGTGGAGTCATCTACTCTTGCACACAGATAACGGTTTTCACTCGGAAACAACGGGATTTTTGAGGGAACTACTTTGAACCCTACCTTAGGACTTGGACTCTCTTTGTCCTCAAATTTGACCTCTACTACATAACCATCTGGACAGCAGTGGCACAGACACAGTTTGATAACAACGAACAACTCTGCCGGAAGCATTGGAAGTGCATAATACTCTATTACAAAGTCAAAAACAGAGATTAGGTCAGATTGTGAAGAAACAGGGATAGAAAACATATCAACTCACCCATTCTGCTACTTTATTTACAAGGTCGTTTTTTGCCTTTTCATAGGCATTTCGTGCCTCACAAATTGTAGTTTCAGCCTCATTGACTTCTTCTAACCAACAGAGGAACTCCCGAAGTTCATCTTGAGTTAGATACTTGCTTTTGTTAGTCTCAGTAGAGAGGATATAGACATAGGCTTCATCTTCCTCCTCACCCTCGTGGGGAACATAACTGCTAACAATACAGGGATACTGTCCATCATACTTAAACCAAAAAAGGTCATGGTCTTTTAAACCCTGCTCTACCAACTCCACCATATTTTCAATGTTTCTCTTTTCAAAATCAGTCATAAAAATTGTCTCCTTTATTATTTTTTGTTTGATGTCATTTGTTGACTACAAATTGAGTGTATCACACCCTATTTCTTTGCTCGGGGAATCCTCCAAGGGCATTTAAAATCTATTATCCTGCCATTGACTTGATTTTCTCAGCAACAGACAATTTTGCTTCTTCATAAGCCTGCTCGGCCTTCTCAATTTTTGCCCTTAGGTCATCAAGTTTTGTCAGTTCAGCATCAATCTGCTGGATTTCTTCGATACTGAGTTCTTTGTCCTTATAATCTGTATAACCTGCACTACAGGTCGTAACAACGACCTTGTTCTTCTGAGACGGATTCTGAGCTACTTTTACCTCAAGGTCAAAGTGGTCTTCAAGGAGCCAGATATTATGGTCACTATATTTGCACTTAAACTCGTCCAGAAATTGAACTGTCTCGTTCTGGTC
>JBGUUL010000090.1:0-2412 GCA_045133515.1 Ruminococcus sp. | reverse complement strand
TTGCCTAGTGATGCTACTGGAACAGTTACTTTGGTTATCAATGGTAATGATTATTCATTCCCTGTTGTAGATGGTGTTGCTAATGTGAAACTTCCTGAATTGGATAGTGGTAATTATGTTTATGCAATTACCTATTCTGGTGATGGTAAGTATTCTTCATTCAGTACTAATGGAAGTGTGAAAGTTAATAATACTGTGTCTGTTGATATTAAGCCTACTCCTGAGATTGTTGTTCCTCCTTTGGATGAGTCTTCTGCTGATGGTTCTGTTGCAGTTACTTTGCCTGTTGATGCTACTGGTACTGTTACTTTGTCTGTTGGTGGTAAGGATTATGTGTTTGATGTGGTTAATGGTGTTGCTAATGTGAAACTTCCTAAATTGGATAGTGGTAATCATGGTTATACATTAACTTATTCTGGTGATGGTAAGTATTCTTCATTCAGTACTAATGGAAGTGTGAAAGTTAATAATGCTAAGCCTGCTCCTGAGATTGTTGTTCCTCCTTTGGATGATCCTTCTGCTGATGGGTCTGTAACAATAAAATTGCCTAGCGATGCTACCGGAAAAGTTACCTTAACAATCAATGGTAAAGTTTACAGTTATCCTGTTAAAAACGGAATGGCCAATGTAATTATTCCTGATTTGGGTGAAGGCAATTATTCATATACCATTACATATTCCGGAGACAGCAAATATTCATCATTCACTACCAATGGTAGCTTGAACAAAACTTCTCCAAAAATTGCCGCTAAAAACAAGGCAGTACTGTACTTAGCCAAAGGTAAATATTCTGTGACTGTCTATGGTACTGATGGAAAAGTGGCAAGTGGCGTACAGGTAATCTTCAAGATTTCAGGCAAACGGGTGGCTAAGGTAAAAACCAATGCCAAAGGTGTTGCAAGTTATGTCGTAAAACAAAAACCGGGCAAATACAAGATTCAGGCAACTGCTTTAGGCAAATCAGTAACTAAAAAATTAACAGTGAAACATGTTGTAAGTCTTAAAACTGTAGCCCTTAAGAAATCAGCCAAAAGACTTACCCTGCAGGTAAAACTGGCTAAAGTCAAAGGCAAATACCTTAAAAAGAAAACAATCACATTCAAAATCAATGGCAAGAAAGTGGCATCCGCCAAAACAAACAGCAAGGGTGTTGCAAAAATCACCATTAAAAATCCTAATGTGGTTAAAAAGCTCAAGGTCGGTAAAAAGGTTATCTATCAGGCAACATATCTGAAGGATACTGTTAAAAAAACTGCAAAAATTAAAAAGTAACTCGCTTCGGCAGTTACTTTACTTTTTTTTATTTTTTTAATATACATTTGCTTGCATGACTTCACTATTTTTTATAATCAATTTCTTTTGCTTTAATGATTGACTGTTTATTTGACGGTTTTTGTATTCATCCATTAAAATATTCATACGTGCTTTAGTATTGGGGCATTGTTTTTGCTGTCGAAAATGTTAAAATGTAAATTGTGTAATAAATAGTATTAACTGGTATGTTTGTTTGGAGGAAATGAAATGGAAAGCAAAAACATTATCATAATATTGCTCGTGATAATTGTTGTTCTTGCTGCTGCAATCGGTTTTATGGTATTGAAGCCGATGCATGCAAAGGAACCCACAAAAATCAAAGTAACCAGCAATAAAACTTTAACTGAGGGAGATGACCTGTCAGTTAAGCTGACTGATTTGAATAAAACTCCATTGTCCAAGCAAAAAGTCAACATCACAGTCAAAAACGACAAAGGCAAGGTTGTGGCAAATAAGACTGTCAAAACAGATGACAAGGGCAATGCAAAAATGGATTTGAAGCTGAAGAAAGGAGAATATGACGTTGATGTCCGCTATGGTGGAAATGAAAACTACACTGGAAATAATACTACACAAACATTAACTGTTAAGGAAAAGGTTGTTGAAGCTACAGTTGAACAGGCAAGCTCACAGGATTCATCATCTCAATCAAGCGGCAGTCATATGCCTGAAGAAACAAGAAAAATATATGCCGCAAGGCAAAAAGCCGCAGATGATGGAATACCAATGTCGGTATACACAAAGTCTCCGGAATTGGTGGAAAAATACCAGGCAATGGTATAAAAATTGGATTATGCGGGGAAGTCATATGGAAAACAAAAACATAATCATAATACTTGTTTTGGTAATTATTATCCTGGCATTATCTGTCGGGATAATGTTTACACAGCAAAACCAAAAAAAGCAGATAAATGCTGAAACTAACCAGAAGGAAGTTGTGCAGGAATATTCAAGTGCGCCAGATACCATAACTGTGGAATTGCCTGAATTTGACAAAACTTACAGTGCAACTGCCGGTGAGTATACAGTTAAGGCAAGCAAATGGATGGGATCTTCGGTTGGAGGATTTGACGTTTACCTGTACAAAAACGGCCAACA
>JBGUUL010000089.1:0-8333 GCA_045133515.1 Ruminococcus sp. | reverse complement strand
TAAGTGTTTCCTTCACTTTAACTCGAGTATCTCTACTCAAAGTCATCTTCGGGTTTCTTGTTCGTTGTTTAATTTTTAAGGTCCGATGTCGTTTTGAGTTTCTACATTTCGTAGCCGTTTCTCTCGACGACAATAGTTATTATATTACTATAGGCTCAAAAAGTCAAGCATTTTTTTGAATTTTTTTAAAAAAATTTTTAAAACCTCAAAAAGCTCAGTATTTAAGCCATTTTTAAAGGAAAAAGGGCTATACTATTTCGCATAGCCCTCTGTTTTAATTATACATTACAGGAACCGTGACAGTCTGCACAGCCCTTTGGTGCAAGAGTTTCTGGCTCGTAGAATATTCCGTTCTTATCATAGTAATCCTTAACAGCTGCCTTTACTGCTTCCTCTGCAAGAACAGAACAATGCACCTTTACCGGTGGAAGTCCATCAAGAGCTTCTACCACAGCCTTGTTTGAAAGCTCCAGAGCTTTGCTGATTGGCTGACCCTTAATCATCTCCGTTGCCATTGATGATGATGCAATAGCAGAGGCACAACCGAAGGTATTGAACTTAACATCAACAATAATATCGTTCTCAACCTTAATATATATTTTCATAATATCGCCACACTGTGCGTTACCTACCTCGCCAATGCCGTCTGCATCATCCATTTTTCCTACATTTCTTGGATTTGTAAAATGGTCCATTACTTTTTCACTATATAAAGCCATTATTTTTCCTCCTTCATCATCTTTTCCCAAACAGGTGACATCTTTCTCAAGTATGCCACTACCTCTGGGACTGTTTTTATAATATGGTCAATTTCTTCTTCTGTGTTATACTCACTAATTGAAAGTCTAAGACTACCGTGGGCAATCTCTACAGGAATACCTATTGCCAGTAGCACATGGCTTGGGTCAAGGCTACCACTTGTACAAGCTGAACCTGATGATGCCTCAATGCCCTTTTGGTCAAGCCAAAGGAGTATGCCCTCGCCCTCGATACCTTCAAAGCACATATTTAGTGTACCTGGAAGTCGATGATCCATATCACCATTTATTCTTGACTTTGGAATATCCTTTAGTCCATTTATCAGCTTGTCCCTTAAAGAAGTAACATAAGCTGAGGTTTCTTCCATATTATTTACTGCATCCTCAAGGGCAACTGACATACCAACAATGGCAGGTGTATTTTCAGTTCCGGCTCTCTTTCTTCTTTCCTGAGCGCCACCCTCTATTATATTTGTAAGGAGAATACCTTTCCTTGCATAAAGAACACCCACGCCCTTTGGTCCGTGGAACTTGTGACCACTTAGGGACAGCATATCTACATTCATTTCCTCAACATCAACAGGAATATGACCAACAGCCTGAACTGCATCTGTATGGAACAGTACATTTTTTTCACGGCATATAGCGCCTATTTCCTTAATTGGCTGAATTGTACCGATTTCGTTATTAGCTGTCATTATTGTAACAAGGCAAGTTTTGTCGGTAATCGCATTCCTAACATCCTCTGGCTTAACTATACCATTGGAATAAACATCAAGAAGTGTAACCTCAAAGCCTTCTTTTTCAAGGGCCTTTAAAGTATGAAGAATTGCGTGATGCTCAAACTTACTTGAGATAATATGATTCTTCCCTTTTTTCTTTCCTATATAAGCAGCTGAACGAAGGGCCTGATTATCAGCCTCACTACCACCTGATGTAAAGTAAATTGTGTTTGGCTCAGCATTTATACATTTTGCTACTCTGGCTCTTGCCTCTTCAAGGTACTCCTTTGCCTTCTGACCTATTGAATGGAGAGAGCTTGGATTACCGTAGTCCTCTTTAAAAAGAGGCATCATTGCATTTAACGCATTGTCACTAATTTTGGTTGTGGCTGCATTATCAGCATAAACTAACATTTATATCACTCACTTTATTTTCCTATAAGTTTACTAGGAATAATATATCACATAATTCCTAATCAGTCAATAGGAATTATGGCTTTTATAGGGAGAATTATACATAAATAATAATAATTTGTTAACTTTTTCTTTAATAGAAAAAAAAGACAGTCCTAAGACTGCCTTTTATCATCAAACTTTCTGCTTAATCAAATCCTCGATTGTGACACTTTCAAGATAATCATCAATAAGGTTATCAAGCTTTTTCCACATTGGCAAGGTTATACAATCCTCAGCAGCAGCGCAATCCACATCACCACAATTAACACAGGCAACAGGAGCAAGAGAACCCTCACTTGCCTTTAGCACCATACCAACTGTATATTCCTCTGTCTTTCTATTAAGCTTGTAGCCACCTTTTTTTCCACGGAGAGAATCAAGGAGACCCTCTTTATTCAAGTTTGCCACAATACTTTCAAGGTACTTCATTGAAATTTGAAGTCTATCAGAAATTTCTTTTATAGAAATATATTCTTCCTTGCCATTTATAGCAAGGTCGATTATCACTCTAAGAGCATATCTGCCCTTTGTTGAAACTATCACTATATCACTTTCCTTATTTATTGGCTAAGCTTTGACGGAGCCTGTGCCATATAGGCTGTTGCACCCTCGCTCTTATCCAGCTTAAATGCACCACCCTCTGAGGAAAGCACAAATGTGTTTTCCACATAGTCCAAAGTATCAAGGTTGGTTGTTGCTGCAATATAGGTGTAAATATATTTTTCGCTGGAAACAGTTGTTGTAATGCCTGGAATAAAGGTCTGATAAGCAGCACACTGACTATGGTACTGATTATAAATACTCTGAATTTCCTCATCTGTGTAGGATGCTGTAAAGAACTCCTTGAAAGCCTCAATATCATCACCTGCACAGGCTGCCTCCATATTGGAGTAGAAGCCCTGGACTGCCTCAATAGCATTTGCGTCATCAACAACAGCAGTACTGATGTATTCCTCAACTGGCTTTTCTGTTGTAGCAACGGTTGTTGTTTCTGTAGTTGTAAGAACAGTAGTTGTTACAGGAGCAGTAGTTTGGGTTGTTTCCCCTGTGGAAGTTTTACTACCACAGGATACTGAAATAATTATAATTAGGCACACAAGGATAATAACTGCACACACAGTTGCAAGAATTTTCCAGGTATTACCTGACTCCTCATATGTATCCGTTTCAGTAGCCCTTGTACGCCTCCTTGGAGCAGTAGTTCTCCTTGTTTCTCTAATAACTTCCCTTTCCTCAGCAGGAGTTTTATATGAAGAAATATCCTCATACTTCACTTCTTCTGCTGTGGTTTCAGCTGGGATGTTGTTAAAAGCTGTATTGATTTCCCTTTCAAAGGCATCAAGATGCTCTAACTTTTCATCTCCGTCAATGCCCTTTAGAAAGTCTGTGTCTTCTCCACATTCTGGGCAGACCTTATTTTTAATGTCTATATCTTTTCCACATTTTTTACAAAACATAATTTACTCCTTACTCACTGAGCTTATGCCACCACATTGTGTCTGTGTTCTCGCCAATATATTCTCCGTATTCGTTGTATGCCTCTGGTGAATCATCCGGTGCATAAATACAGAGCCAGATTGAACCCTCATCATCAATGTAATAGTCAATTACCTTCTGAACATTTGTATTCCACTCAAGATAATGGGTTTCACCAGTTTCACTATGCTGTTCATAGAACAAATCGTTGTAGGCAGAGAAGGTGTGTGGCTTACCCACATATTTCTTTGCATCCTTTTCAGCCTCTGTCTGTTCATCTGTAACAGGCTTTATTATTAGAGAAAACTCAATATTTTTGTTTTCCTCAGTACCCTCATTTTTTATTGCAAAATAGTACTTCTTTTCTTTTTTTAGATTAACATCAAGGATTGTCTGGTGATTTTCTCCACTGTCGTCCTCATTAATCTTTATTTCTCCCATAGTACCAAAATCATCAATTTTAAGATAACCCTCAATGGATGCCTCAACTGTTATTTGATAATCTGAACTTTCGTATGGTACGAAGCTGAACATATAGCCTGCGCCGTACCCTGCCTTTGAGGTTGTATAAATTTGCTCATCATTGGTACGCAAAGGTGTAATGTTCAAAGGCTCTTTATTTTCATTTATAGGGGTGTAGCTTATATCCTTATCAAGAGCATATTCCATTGCGACTGTGCCAGGAACTGCTTGAATATAAACATTACCACTATCCTTTAAAATATCATCACCAATTTCCTCAACGCTTGAAGGAATGAAAACATCGGAAAAAACAGGGTTTGACGCAAAGGCGTGGTCACCGATTGTTTTAAGTCCTTCCTGCAAAGTTACATAGTGAAGATATTCACAATTATAAAAGGCTCTTGCACCAATGCTTTTTACAGAATTTGGAATTGATACAGACTTAACATTACTCTCTGCAAAGGCATTGTCACCAATGGCTGTTACCAGGTTGCCCTCAATAACATCAGGAATATCCAAGGTTGAATCCTTACCAACATAGCCTGTTATGGTTATTCCACCTTCATCCTCGGTGAATCTGAAATCCGTTTTGGAGAAAATACGGACTATACCTTGACTATCAAGGTAGTAAACGCCACCACCAACTAAAAGTGCAATTATCAGAAGAATAATCACAGGCTTAAAGAATCTCAGCTTGGACTTCTTCTTATAATCCTCGTCATCGTCAAACATATCGTCACTATAGTAATCCTCAAGGTAGCTGTCATCATCATCATAAGAAACGGCAGGTCCTGAATAGCCCTGATTACTATATGTAGTTTTTGTTTGGTAATGCCTGTCGCTGAAATTCTCCATACTTCTCTTGGTTCTTTCAATTTCAGCTTCCTTTTCTTTTTGAGAAATCACATATCCACAACCCTTACAGCTGTTAAAGGAATTTCCGTTTTCTCTGGAGCATTTAGGACATATCCACACAAGGCTCACCTCCTATAGCTATATAGAACTATTACTTATATTATTCCCAATATTATTTATAATAGTCCTCTTTATATCTATTCCACATTTCCTCTATTTCATCGCTGGAATTACTTTCCCTTGCAAGATTTATAGGTTCAACGTACTGATTATACATATATTTAGTTCTTTCAAAGAAGTATGACTTTACATCCTTAAAGTCCTCAAAACCGAAACCTGCAATCATAAGAGTGAAATCATCCTCTGCAAACTCACCAATAAGTCTTTTTAGAAGATTCTCCCACTGTGCAATATTCTTTGACTTATTCAATGTAAACAGTAACGCGTACTCAAATTCCATTGGAGTAGAAAAGGCATTGTATGCGCCGTCAGTTGCTGTTACAACAATAGTTGGAGCATCAGTTTTTACTGTTTTAATATTGATTTTAAAGTCAGTTTCTCCATTGATAAGGTTAATAACCTGTGGAGCTTCCTTAGACATTGCGTCAGCTTCACCTACAATATCATCCTCGGTAATCTGACATAGGCCACTTTTGCCAAGGAGATAACCACGGCTGTTACCTGCCCACAGATATTCAAAAAGGATATTATCCTGCTTTGAATAGTCACAGGCAACAATACTTGCAGTAGTTGGTAAAAGCACTCTGTCCTCTGCCTTGCCAAAGGTTTTTTTCATTTTTTCAATATACTTTTTAAGGTCGGAGCTTAGCTTGATGCTGTCCATTTCGCTAAATGTAAAGTTGCCGTTTTTAAACATCTTTAATGTGCTTTCGGCAGCAAGACGGCTGGCAATATAGCCACCTGTTCTATTATCAAGATTTTCATATGGAGCTTTGTCCAGTTCTCCGTATCCGTCAAATACACCGATAAAGCCACCGTTATCATTAAAAGAATATGCGTAGCTGTCCTCGTCAGCACCATTATTACCAATGCCAGAAACAGCCAAAGCTATATTTAATTTTCTTATGCCCATTTTAACATCATTATATTCGTCCATAATTTACCTCTTTACTGTAAACTAACTAAGGGTATATTCCCCTTTTTAACACATCAATTATACAAAAACAAAAATATTTCATCAACCATTATGACCACATTGTAACCAAAGGAATAATAAAATAACAAGTTTATAATATTAAAGTCAAATTCAGGTGCTTTCTGTAATCTCACAGACTATTACGGAAATATTATCATTACCACCAAGGGTTAGTGCTTGGGATACCAAAATATCACTTGCATCAGAAACCGACTCGGCAACATAGCAAAGGGCGCCAATCTGCTCTGGGCTAAGATTTTCTGTCAGTCCATCTGAGCATATTACCAGCTTTGTGCCTTGGTTATAGTCATACTGAGAAATCTCCGGAGAAAATTCCTTACTGTTTTCATCCATACCAATATACTGTGTAATAATATTGTGGAAGGCCAGTTCCTCAGGCAAGCTGTGGTCCAGAGAAAGCTGTTTGGTTTTTCCACCTGTAACAGCAAATATCTTTGAGTCCCCTACATTACCCACAATCATTTTATCCTGTGTAAACAGAACTCCTGCAAAGGTTGTACCCATATTTTCATAGCCATTTGTAGTGGCAAGGCTATGCACATCTCTGTTAATCTCTTTGATGTAATCAAGTAGCCTCTCCTGTGGGTTATCCCCTTGGAAAGAAAACTCCTTTGCCTTTTCTGCTGACATAGATGATGCAAGTTCACCCTTTTCGCCACCACCCATTCCGTCAAACACAGCAAGTAGGATGTTGTTGTCGCTTTCAAATTCTCCGTGACAGGAGAAAACCCCTTCGTCTTCTATTCCTCTTGAAACTCCGTTGCAGAACACATTATCCTCATTGTCCTGCCTTGTGTTGCCTATAACGCTAAAGGCGTGATATTTAATTTTGTACTTATTATCACTCATACAAAACACCATAACTTTATTATTCATTCCATAGAATTGATATATTATATCATATTTCTCAACAAATTTCAACTAAGGAATTATTACACTATCACTAAAATGGTTAAAATTTTGTAAAAAACAGGGTTGTTTGTGATTATATTTCACAAATATTCTTGGAGCAGTTTTGATAAAGCTAAGAGAAAGAACTATTTTCATAACAAAAAGCACCACTACAACGAGTGGTGCAAAATTTGCTAATTATTTTTTATTACTTATTAAAGATTGACATAATGTCATAGAAGGTATCGTCATCATCGTCATCATCGGCCTTCTTTTCCTCTTTCTTTGGAGAAGGCTTTGATTTAGAAGCAGTTGTTGACTTAGACTTATCATCATCACCGTTAAAGCCTGTAGCAATAACTGTAACGCTGATTTCGTCCTCCATATTTTCGTCAATAACAGCACCCCAGATGATGTTTGCGTCCTCTGATGCCTTTTCGGAAATCATTGTTGATGCAAGGTCAATATCCTCAAGGGAAATATCAGCAGAAGCTGTAACATTGATGATAACACCCTTTGCGCCGTCAATAGCTGTTTCAAGAAGTGGTGAAGAAACTGCCTGTTCAGCAGCAAGGGAAGCCTTGTCCTTACCAGATGCCTTACCGATACCCATATGTGCATAACCTGCATTCTTCATAATGGAAGTAACATCGGCAAAGTCAAGGTTAACAAGACCAGGAACAAGGATAAGATCAGAGATACTCTGAACACCCTGACGAAGAACATCATCGGCAATACCAAATGCGTTCTTTAGTGTGATTGACTGGTCGCTAAAATACTTTAATCTTTCGTTAGGAACAATGATAAGTGAGTCAACGGAAGTTGCAAGCTCCTGAATACCCTGTTCAGCCTGAGCCATTCTCTTTTTACCTTCAAATGCAAATGGCTTTGTAACAACAGCAACTGTAAGAATACCAAGTTCCTTAGCAATACTTGCAACTACAGGAGCAGCACCTGTACCTGTGCCACCACCCATACCGGCAGTAACAAATACCATATCTGTATCCTTAAGTAAAGCAGCAATATCCTCTCTTGATTCCTCAGCAGCCTGCTGGCCAATCTGTGGGAGAGAGCCTGCGCCCTTACCTCTTGTAATCTTTTCACCAATCTGAATCTTCTTGTCAGCCTTGGAGAACTGTAGCACGTGTTCATCTGTATTGATAGCTATAAATTCAACATTCTGAACTTCTGTTGAAACCATTCGGTTAATGGCGTTACCACCGCCACCACCGACACCTATTACTTTAATAACTGGTAAATAATTCATTGGTTCATTTTCTAACTCAAAAGCCATTTTTACTTCCTCCTAAACATTTTATTTGAAAAGGCTGTTCTAAAAACACCTGCAAAAACTAAAACCAGGCTTTGGAACAGTCCCACCTATTCTAAAACAATACCTACTATATAACTTACCACAAATACATAAAAAAATCAAGTGATTTTAGGTTATATCTGAAAATTCCTGTCCCTTTTCTATATATAGTGGTATATAAGGGAGCTACTGCACTACACCATAATCTGCTGAGCCATAGTCAA
>JBGUUL010000088.1:0-2915 GCA_045133515.1 Ruminococcus sp. | reverse complement strand
AAAAAGCAAATAGAGCAACTGAAACAACAAATGTTGGAAATGATGAAAGAACAAAAGGATAAGGAATAGCTATTGTCCTTATATAAGGTACTAAATTCTAGTCATTACATCAACGAAAAAGGGGCTGTCGTGACAGCCCCTTTTATGACTAAATCAATCTATCTGAGTTATACCTATTCTTATGGTCAGTGCAGTAAATACGGAGACCGCTTTGAACTGTCACCCTATTTTACAGTAATCACTACTTTTGCCTTTTTCCCATTATAAGCCTTTACTGTAATTGTTGTTTTTCCTTTTTTCTTTCCCGTAATTTCACCTTTGGCATTTACAGTGGCAACCTTTTTATTGCTTGAAGTAAAGGTAACCTTATTGCTGTAAGCTCCACTACTGAACTTCACTTTTAAGGTTACTTTTTTGCCACGTTTCATTGTCTTTTTCGTAAATGTTGTCTTTACATACTTTGGTGCTTTTTTGACTACTACGGTACAGGTAACTTTTGCACCGTTAGCATCCGTTACCGTAATTTTTACAGTACCTGTTTTCTTGGCTGTTACAACTCCATTCTGATTTACCGTTGCAATTTTTTTGTTTTCAGAAGCAAATGCTGCTGCCTCACCTTTGGTTAGCTTAATGGTTACCTTTTCCTTTACACCGATTGTGTATTTGCTTTTTGCTAACTTAATTCTTGGGGTTGAAATCGGCTCATTTCCTGGCTCTGGTGTTGGTGTAGCAGTTTCGGTTGGAATTGGACTGTCACTTGGAATTGCGCTTGCTGTTACAGTTGGAATTGGAGTTTCTATCGCACTTCCCGTTGAAACCGGACTTTGGGTTGCTATTACACCAGCTGTTGTGGTTGATGTTGGAGCTGGGGTTGCGCTGGCTGGGATTGTTGGGGTTGGTACATCGGTTGGAGCTTCGCTGGCTGGGGTTGTTGGTACTATTGTTGAGTCTACAGTTGAGGTTGGTGTTGGAGCTGTAGTTGGCTCTGTTGTCGGGGTTGGTTCTGTACTTGGGGTTACGCTGGCTGGCACTGTTGGACTTGGGGCTGTACTTGAGGTTACTGTTGCTGTTGGAGCTGTACTTGGAGTTGCACTGGCTGGCGCTGTTGAAGTCGGAGTCATACTTGGAGTTGCGCTAGCTGACGCAGTTGGCGTTGCACTAGGTGCAACAGTAGCATCTGGTCCATAATAATACTCAAAAGTATATCCATTTTCTTTTGCATACGCCTCCGCATAAGATGCAGGATATCCTTTAATTTTTATATCATATACTGAAAGGAAAACGTCTTCCCCAAATTCAGTAATATTCTGGGGTATCAAAATTTCTTTCAAAGATTCGCATCCGCAAAATGTAAACGACTCAAGTTTAGTAATATTATTTGACAATATAACCTCCTCTAACAGCCAACACCTATTAAACGCCCCATCCCCCAATCTTGTAACACTATCAGGTATCTGTACACTTTTAATAGGGCAGAAATAAAACGCACAGTCACCAATCGATGTTATTGTATCTGGAATTTTTACTTCTGTGATATCACCTGAATAAAAAGCATAGTTTGCTATATATTTAACTGTATTTGGTATTTCTATTTGCCCTATGCATGCTTGCCCATCCAATAAGACATCATCTACACATACCATAGGATTTTTTTCTCTTTGTTTCTGCATCCATGCAGTATCACTAAATACATGTTCTCCTAGTTCTATCTCAGCAAAATTTTCGGGAAATTCTATATTTTTTAATTCACTACATTGACGAAACGCATCATATCCTAAATATTTTAAATTCTTAGGCAATTTTACATATTCTAATTTCTCACATAGCTTAAAAGCCGTGTCACCAATCATTTCAACTGTTTCTGGCATAACAAAATTTGTTAAACTTTTGCAATTTACAAATGCCCCGCTAGATATCCCTTTCAAATGCTTTAACTTTGACATATCAATGTCAATTAAATTCTCACAATTCCCAAAAGCACTCACTCCAATTTTCTCCAAATGCTCTGCCTGCAACATATCAACTGAAACTAAGCTTGTACAACCCTCAAAAATAAAGTCTTCAATTTCTGTTAAAGACTTAGGGATATTTACAGTTTTTAAACTTTTACATTCCCAAAACGCACTATCGCCTATTTTCTCTATACTATTTGCCAGCTTTATCGAAGTCATACCCTCACAGTTCCGAAAAGCATCTTCCTGAATTTCTTTTACTCCTTCCGGAATGCTAACCATATCTAAACTTTTACAATCATAAAACGCCTTCTGCCCTATTTTCTCTATACTACTTGCTAACTTTATTGTCGTCAACTTCTCACAACCATAAAAAGCATAGTTTGGAATCTCTTTTACTCCTTCTGGAATGCTAACCATATCTAAACTTTTACAATCACAAAACGCATACTCCCCTATTTTCTCTATACTACTTGCTAACTTTATTGTCGTCAACTTCTCACAACGATCAAAAGCACGGTTTCCTATTTCTTTTACTGTTTCCCCCATAGTCACAGAAGTTATCTTATCATTATCCTGAAAAACATAACCACGAATTACTGTCACCTCATCAGGGATAACAATATCTCCCCCTTCTCCTGTATACTCCACCAAAACACGTTCTGTCGCATTGCCTATCCACCTATCCTGAATCACAAACCCATCTTCCGTCGTGATCGTCTCTGCCTCTACCTTCGCCATCTCATGCACCGCTGCGCCAAATCCATCTGTGCATACAGAAGTTACAGTTAATGCAGTTGCCATTACACAGGTAATCGCTGTTTTTTTCATTTGTTTACTGATTCTTTTGTTAAACATTTTTCTTTCTCCTTTTCTTAAACTATAAATGAGCAAATTCCAAATAATGCACAAATTTGTCTTCACGCCAAAAACATTTGAGTGATTAAAGCCAAAAATATCTTT
>JBGUUL010000087.1:0-1855 GCA_045133515.1 Ruminococcus sp. | reverse complement strand
ACTATAATTTTACATTGTCCATACTTTCTTGAGCCGTCTTTGGCTGTTGCCTTCAGATACACAGTACCTCTTTTTAATGCAGTTACTTTGATGTAGTTACCTGGGTATGAAGTTGTTCCTGAAAGCTTTACAATGCCCTTTTTGTTTACAGACCAAGCCACAGTTTTTACATTTGCATTTGCAGGATATGCATTTGCCTTGATGTAAAAGGATTGCTTTGCCTTTAAAGTCTGTTTTGCTACAGAAGTCTTAACAGAACTTACAGGTTGTTTAACTGTTACCTTGCACTGTCTGTACTTCTTTGAGCCGTCCAATGCACTTGCTTTAATGTAAGCTGTACCCTTTGACTTTGCTGTTACAACACCACCTTGTGTTACAGTTGCAACCCTTGAATTGCTTGTAGTCCAGGCAATCTTTTTGTTTGTTGCATTACTTGGAGCAACCGTTGCCCTAAGGGTAGTTTTCTTACCTCTGTTGAGGATAACTGAACTTGCATTTAAGCTTACAGATGTAGCCTTAACAACAGGCTTTACAGTTGGTTTTGTGGTTGGCTCTGTTGTTGGTTCTGTAGGAATAGGCTCAGCTACTGCCTCAATATAGTAGCCACCATTTGCATAAGGATATATTCTGTATGAGCCATCCTCCGAAATCTCTACATTGGCAGGTTTATTGAGGTCCTTTTCAGTATATATCAGCTCCTTGGTTCCAAAATCGTAACATGTGGTAGTCCTATAGATTTTAAAGGAGGAGATTTTGAACCCATTTTCTGGGGTAAAGGTTTCTTGATAAAGGAAGGCTCCATTTTTGATGATTTGACCTTTCTTACCAAAGGCGCCATAGCTAAATTTATTACTGCATTTAACATTTTTCAAATTCATAACTACAATATTTTCAGTTGAGGTACCATAAATGGGTACATCGGGGTCATAGTCCGTAATATCTGTATAGCGAAAATCTACACAAATGTAGATGTCATCAGTAACTACAGGAACATTTATTGACAAAGTGGTATCATCAATTTTTGTTGGCTTGATAAAAGTTCCATCCCCCATAATTGCAGTTATGTCAACAGCCTTTAAACCATTAGATAACCTTGAAATATCCAATTTGGTGGAATAGGAGTCCCCTTTATTAACTATGTTGTCTCTGTTTGTAAGGTAGAGTTCAGAATAATCTCCCTTGAAATAGATATGACATATTTCTGTGGAGTTAGACTGTGCTAAAGCCGTTGTTTCTAAAATAACTGAAGTCAATATAAATATAGACAGTATTATTGATAATAGTTTTTTCATAAAAATACATCCTTGGTAATTATTGTTTCTGTAATTTTATTATAACATAGTATATCATATATTACAATTTGTATGCAAAAAAAATAGTACACAAACATCACACTTATAGCTTGTGCAATTTAACAGTGCTTTTCAAAGGAATAAAAAATGGGGCAATTATAAAAATTGCCCCAAAGAGTTTTAATTGTCAGAGTCAAGCTTTAGCACAGCCATAAATGCCTCCTGTGGCACTTCAACTGTTCCTAACTGACGCATACGCTTTTTGCCTTCCTTTTGCTTTTCAAGTAGCTTTTTCTTACGAGTAATGTCACCACCGTAGCACTTGGCAAGAACATCCTTACGCATAGCCTTAACGGTTTCTCTTGCAATAATTTTGCCACCGATACAAGCCTGAATCGGCACTTCAAATAGCTGTCTTGGAATTTTCATCTTTAGCTTTTCAGCCATTTTTCTGGCTCTGCCATAAGCCTTATCTGCGTGGATAATAAAGGAAAGTGCGTCAATAACATCGCCGTTTAGCATAATATCCAGCTTAACTAACTTGCTTTCCTTGTAGTCCTTTA
>JBGUUL010000086.1:0-11484 GCA_045133515.1 Ruminococcus sp. | reverse complement strand
AAAGCTATTATAACGGTAACTACACTCCATTCTGTTAACATAAAGCATTCCTCCTTTCTATGTTATAAAACACGAAAAAGCAGAGCTTAATTGCCCTGCTAATTGCTTTTACTTGTAAAATCGAAATGCATCAATTTCAAATAAAAATGTTAAGTTTCTGCTATGCCAATTGTTTGTTGTTGAACATGACTCAAAGTATAAGCTACCTTTTGACTTTATCTTACCTTTTAGCACAATATTTAGTGCTTTATAGCAATCCTTATTTGGTTCTACCCTTTCCCATCTACCATTACTAGTAGGTGAGAACTGGTTTTCCTGAAAGATAACTTCCTTTATTGTGTTAGGGAACTTCTTACTTGATACCCTATTTAGAACCGTTGCAATGACTAAAGCTTTTGATTTAGTGCTTTCACCTTCTGCCTCAGCCATTGCAATTTTTGCTAATAAATACTTATCACTGCTGCTCAACTTTGGCTTTGCTGTTTCCTTTTGCTTTTTAATTGGTTCCTGTGTAGGCTTTATTGTTTGTATCGGTATTTCTGTTGGAATGAAAATATTTATATGTTGTTGTTCAACCATAATCGCTTCCATCCTTATAGCAGCATCATATAAGCAAATAACTGATACAAACAACAATACTATGCACAGTATTAAAAGCCTTCGCTTACTTTTCATTCTTTAGTCCCTCCTTGGCAATGATGATTGCCTCTTTCAAACCACATTCAGGACATATCATTGTTTTGCTATCCTTTCTTGATAAAGCAGGATAACCTGTGTACTCCTTGCCACATCTGTTACAAATCTTAATTCCTAGCTCATTCATTGTATCATACATTGACTTAGCCATATTTCTCACCTCCATGAACTGTTTTATTTTATGTAGTAATTATACCATATTTTCATTGATTTGTACATAAAAACTACAAATTTTTTGAAATTTTATAAAACCTTGAACCTTCTGATTTCCTCTGTATTGAAATTTTATTTGTTCAATGAATATTTTATCCTAATCATCCCAAACTTCCTCTGCCGTGTCTCGTAATGCATCTAGGAAACCATCGTCCTCTACCTCATCATCAACAAGACCAAGCTTTTGCTTTTCAATAACAAGTTTTTCCTGCATGATTTCGACTTTCTTTTCTTCCAATCGTTCACGCCAATCCTTAGGCATCTCTTCAAAGAACCTTTCCAAACGTGCTAAAGCTTGCATTTTGTCATACATCTCAATGCTAACGCCATCACGTCCCTTTTTAACCGATTTTACTAACTGACCATCAATCATCTCACTATCGACAATTGATAGCCTATTATTTTTGATTTCAACAAAATCCGTAATGTCCGCAAAAGCAATTCTTGCATATTGGTCAATTATGTCTTCTGGTCTTACCCATGCTTTATAGCTAACCTTTAACTTTAACCATGCTAAATATAATGCAACATCTGGATTTTGCCTTAGTTTCCAACCAATAGTAGCTGCACATTTTGGTGAATATCCTGCCTTTTTTGCTGCTAACTTTGAGTTGAAATTGTTAACATACGCTTCACACCATCTTCTCTGTTTATCATTTAGGTTGAGTGAAGCCTCTTCACGTGACATATTTGCAAGTTCCTCTTCAGAAACATCAATAAAAACTTTCTTATATGTTGTTGGCATATCGCCGCTCTCCTTTCACAGACAACGGCAATCACCACATTAGAATGACAACTCGTTGTCTAAAATTTTTCTTAAATAATCTGTAACGATTCCCAGCTTTCGCTGTATGTTCTTTTCGTAACCCACTTTATTACACCTGTCACAATTATAATTCTCATTGACGAAAAATGAGCAGTGGAAATCTTTGCATACTTGGCATGTTTGTTTCATGAACTCTGTATCATCAAATTTGGCGTAAAGTACAAGGCGAAAAGTTGGTAAGTCAGCATCCTCTTCTTTTATAATTTCCCAAGTAACCTTAGCTGCTTCAACTTTGCTTGCCTTACTGACCACATTGCTTGCCACGAACTTGCATGCCTTCATGTATGCGTCTTTTGATTTCTTTGCTTTAAACGTCTTCTCATAAAACTTCTGTACGTACAGCATTATTTACTTCCTCCTTTTTAACCTTAAAACTGTCCTGACTGTAATTTCTTCTTTGCATATTCAACCTCTTTCTTTGCTTCATCATCAGCTATTTCGTTGAATGTATGTCCAGAATGTCCAGTTACTTTGTTAAACAAGATTGACACATGCTTCATTTTACAAAACTTATATAAACGTTTCCACAAATCAGCATTTGCTACATCTCGCCCCTTTTTTGTTTTCCAACCTTTCTTTTCCCATTCGTAAATCCAACATCTATTTACTGCATTCACAACATAGGCTGAGTCGGAATTGACAATTATGTTTGTGTAGCCTTTGCTAACTAAATATTCAATTGCCTCAACAACTGCTGTTAGCTCCATTCTGTTATTTGTTGTCGAAACATCATTTCCTGAAATAACATCATATCTTTCTTCATAGTTAAGTGTTGCTGCCCATCCTCCTGGGCCACCTGGGTTATTGCTACAAGCACCGTCTGTATATACCATGATTACTGTTTTACTCATGCTTATCATCCTTCATTGATTGTGCCTTTGCATAACAGAATAAAACTGCTTTGCAATAAATCTCATAAATTGTAATGCCATAGAATGAACCTAACCATTCATGTGTTTTTTTATCCTTAAAACTGATTGTATACCAAGGAAGTTCCCCATCCTCCATTATTGTAAGTGAAACCCACTGCATAGTTATTGGGTATTTGAACAACAACTTTACTAACAGTTTGTCCAACGCATCAATAGGAACATTTTCACCTTCTGGTGTAAGTTTGTTTAGAATTTTAATTTTCTTTAGCCACTTCTGTGCTTCTGTTTTGACTTCTTCTTTTCTGAAATCACCTGAGATTATTTCTTTTATCTTCATAATACATCTCCTATAAACTGGTATAGCCCCACTGTCCATTTATAAATAAGCTTTTAACGTGAAACATATTTTTTTTGTTATTTCAATGTGCTTATTATAAATGAACAGCGAGGCTTTTATTTAGGCATTAAACATCCCAATCTTCGTCATCATCTTCGTCATCTTCTGGTTCTGCCTTCTTTGACTTTTTAGCAGGTTTCTTAGCTGGTTTTGCAGCCTTCTTTGCTGGTTTCTTAGCAGACTTCTTAGGAGTTTCTTCCTCTTCTTCCTCCTCATCGTCCTCTTCTTCATCCCAGTCTTCTTCGTCCTCTTCCTCTTCATCTTCAGGTTCAGACTTTTTAGCTTTCTTCGCTGGAGCCTTTTTGGCTGGTTTCTTCTTTGGAGTTTCCTCTTCCTCTTCAGTTTCCTCAACCTCAGCTTTTTCAACTACCTCGCCCTTAAGAACAGACTCAATCTTACGAGCTGTACAATAATCAGGAACACAATCAATAAGTAAAGCTCCTGCCTCATTTACCTGTGAAGCTAAGTTCAAGAACAATGGATATCTTCTACCGATATCTAAGATTGCCTCTTTGTTACCATCCATAATTGCTCTTACTGCCTCTCCAAATTTCCAATTCTTTGCCATAGTGCATTCTCCTTTTCTTTTTCTTTCAAACTTGCTTTGCTTGTTTACTTTTACATTTTCCTCTGAAAGCTGTTTGTAGTAAACTGTTGTTGTTACGTTACCAAGCGAATATGTGTGTACCGTTTTATTAGTTACAAGACCATTATACTATAAAAAACTTGGTTTGTACATACTTTTTTTTATTTTTCTTTCTTTAAAACAACATTTATCGCATCTCTAAGGTTTTGTAATGCCTCAATATTTTCAGCATGTAAGGCTCCCTTTAAGAAAATGTTCATTGTCTTTTCTCTGTCTGTTACCTCAAGACGTTGCCCGATTGTATAACTACCATCACTAAGTCTACTAATAACTGCTTGTCTCTTTTCGCTTAATGTACAGTTAGCCAACTCTGTGAAGTTTCCTTTGCGTCCTTGTGCCATACTACTCCTCCTCTCCATCATCTTCTAACTCAATGTCTGCTGAACATCTCAAAATTACCATTTCACTTCCGATTAAGTTATTGAAGTTGTCAACCTCTGTAAAATCCGCCATGCTATTGAACTTAATAGCACTTTCACCATCATGTGAGATGTTAACTGCCTGTACCCTGAAAACACCCAAATTAAATGGTTTTGCATCAGGTACCTTTGCTTTAATCGTAACATCATTGTTCAAAAACTGCAATAACTTTACAGCTTCTGTTAACTGGTCATAGCCTGCTTTGAAACTCAAGTCAACTGACTGGTTAGCCTTGACTGAGTGGCCATTGTACTTACCTACGATTTTTACTTCTACGTGTTCCATACCTTGCCTCATCCTCCTTTTTCTTTGTATCCCAGAAAGCATTCCTTGAACCTTCTGATGACCTTATTGTGGCTACCTTAGGTTTCTTACATTCGATTAACTCAAACCCATCCTGAGGCCTCTCACAAACCCCTGTGTTTATATAGTTAACCACCTGTTCTAAATCACTAGGCCTAGCCATAATGAAAGTGTCACCTGAACATAAAAACTGGATAACAAACATTGGAACCTTATGGGCAACTAACGCATTTGCCTCTAACACCTCAATGTCCCTTAGCTTAACACGAATGCTACTAGCATCTGTGCTTTTTAGCTGTGCTATCAAGTAGTCATTCTGTCCGTCTTCCTTTTCTATCCAACCTGCTCCTGAGTTTTTTGTAGGTTTGAGGCCAAGTGCCTCCATTACCTCTTCCTCGTTTTTCCTATAAAACCGAGTGCTTCTCTTTCCTGCCATTAAACATGCACCCTACTTTCTGTATGATAACATTTGAAACCACGCTTGTTATATGCCGCAATCTCTTTTAATAGCTCCTCTTTTGTGCCAAAACTGTCCCTTGTAAGAATTATTGTCTTATCACGTTCAACAGCAATTAGCATGTTTTCAACATTAACGCTTTCACGAACTTGCTGTATCAATGCATGTGCTTGTTTCCTTGGCATAAGCCAAACCTTACTCCCTATTACTACTTTTACTTGTTTCATGTAATCCTCCTCTGTTCAAAGCCAAAACATGTTGGGCTATGTGGGTTAGATACTTCTTATCCTTTTCCTTTATCCTGTCATACAAATGGAAGCCTGTACTTGCATCAAAGTCATAAAACACATACCAATATTCAGTTTCCTCTGCAATGTCTGCATACTTATTTTGCATGTCAACTAACTGGTGTGCATTAGCATCAAAAACCTTGTCCGAAACAACACTGTCATTAAGCTCATAATACAATATGCTATGAACAATAAGCCACCTCTGTAACACTGACATCTTTGTTTTAACAGACCAATAAGGGTTATTAAACCTCATTTTCCTCACTTCCTAAAACAATCAATTTTTGTAGTAGTGTATGTATGCATTCATCACATAAGCAAACAACGGTTAGACTATTTTTAGGTCCTATTCCTACTTCATAAAACCTGCCTGTTTTTGTTAAGCAAGAATTGCATTGCTTTCTGCTCCCTGCCCTCCTTAGCTTTACTGCCATGGCTATTTCCTCCTTTATAATCTACTTTCATAACCAAACTTAAAACCTGCACCGAAGCAAAATATACATAAAGCAAATAATAAATAAATTACTGTAAACATAGTGAACACTCCCTTTCGAATTTTACTTTAGTTACTGTGTGGCACCCATAAAGGGTGGGGCCGAAGCCCCTATGCTGCCTTTTTAACATTGTATAATGCCTGTGAATACTTGTTTCCTGGGTTTGTATTGAATGTGCTTATCGTATCCTTATCCATTCCCTTAACAACAGCTATCTTTATGATGTTTTCCAAGTCCATGTTTGCCTTTTCCAGTTTAGCTACCATCGTAATGCATCTATAACTGAATGTAGCCCTTACGCCTTTGTCATCTGCCTGCTTTCTTAAGTCCTCAATGAACTCAACCAACTCAGCATTTCCTTTTGCTAAAGCTAACTCAATCTTCAAACAATAACCAAACTCGATAATAGCAAATCTATCAAGTGTTGCTTGGTCCAAAACCATACGACCTGTATAAACCTCATCAGCTCCTGAACCAACTGTGTTACCAGCCGCAACAACCCTGAAGTCCTCATGTGCTGTTATCTTTCCATTTGGGAACTCAAAGTAACCATTTGCGATAGCCGCATTAAGTAAAACCAAAACCTCTGGAATACTTGCATCCATCTCATCCAAGAAAAATAAGCCGCCGTTTTTGAATGCCTTGTAAAATTCTGTTTCGTGGAATGTACCACCTGCATCAATAAAACCTGTAAGCTTGTATTCCTGCTGTACTGAGTTGGTGAAATAAAAGTCCAAGTCCATAGCTTTTGCTACCTGTTCAAGTGTGTGGTTCTTACCTGAACCAGCAGGACCTGCTAAGTAAACTGGGATATTATTTTCAACACATAACTTAATTTGCTCAAACTTATCATGGAATACTTCGCCTTGTTTATACTCAACCTTTGGCTTTTCAACCTTGATTGCTTTGTTGCCCATCTCGTTTTTGATGTCCTCTAGCAGTTTGTTTTTGTTTGTTACCTTTTTGCCAGCTGTTTCATATTCCTGCTCAATGCTGTCAACCATAAATTCGTTTGAACCAAAAACTTTGTGGAATGAAACCCTGTAGCCCTCAACAACTGCTGAGCCTTTGTAGTCCTTCCGAACAAATGTGTAAGCCTTTCCTGTACCGTTATAAACAACCTCAATAACTACGTACCCTGGCTTTTTTGCTTTTGTAATACTTTTAACTGTGAATTTTGCTTCCATAATTTGTTTCCTCCTTGCCATCTGGCTAACTGTATTTTGTTTATGTTTTATTTTATGAGTACATTATATAACAAAAAGGGAGCGTTGTACACCCCCTAATTGTAAATTTTTATATTTTTTACCAAGTTTTTGGTTTGTCCTGCTCACCGTTAACTATCTGGTCTGTCAAATTGCATATCGTACTTAAGTCACCTAACTGTGATAAGTTACCATCAAACAAACGAGGTAAAACATACTCATCTTTGCAATATTGTTTGAGTTGTGAACCATCAAGCGGCTTACCATAACCAAAGCTGTAGCTATCTGTTATTGTTGGTGCAACCTCAATGTACCTAAAACATAAACGCCTGAACATGCTTGGGTGAACCAATGGGAAAGCTAATTTGCTAATGTTAGCACGTTCATTTGCTGACTTGATACGTATTTTAGCAACTTCCCTTGTATTTCCAGCTGCTACGCCAAATATTATGTTTAGGTTTACCCTTACGCCTTGTGCCTCTATCATTTTAACAACCTGCATAGTCTGTATGCTGGCCTCTATGATGTCCTCTGTGGATATTGAACAATTGTAAGAGAAGTCCTTGTTTAATGTTACCACTTTCTGTTTTATTGGGACTAGCTTTTTGTTTACCATACTTGTTGGTATGCCTTGTAAATACCTTGGAACAGAACATTGGAAACCAACTATGTCGTATATTGTTTTTTGAACCTCACTGCACATTGTTTGGCTTTGTGTTACCTTTAGCTTTTTAGTAAGCTTTTTTGCCATGTCATCCCAACCGTTCTTAAACAAGTTAACAGCCTCTTCAAAGTTTTCAGTACCTGTAAATTTCTTAGAACCTGCTGTGCTACTTAAACCTCCCTCTTTCCAACAAAATGTTTTATTAAGTGGTGTTGTTGTAATGTACTCATAGAAGCTGTTTAAACTATCGAACTCTCTGATGTATGTTGTTGTTTTACCATATGTTTTAGTTGTTTCTTTTACTTTAGCCATTGTTTTATACCTCCATATGCTGTTTATTTGTTTGTTGTTTATATAAGTAATTATAACATATAGTAAGTAATATGTACATATAAATTTTATAAAGTATATAACCTTATAACCTTCGGGGCGCGTAGCGTATCGTGTACGTAACGGGAACTTTGTTTAATTTTCCCGTTTTAAGTTCCTACCTTTACAGAAACCATACAGAGCAATGCAGGCACTATCAGCAGCATCGTCATTATAGCAATATTTTGTACCACCTAATTTTTTAGCAAACTTCTTACTACGTTTTCCAACAGGTACTAATATGTCACTTTCCCTAACATCACTACGTCTACGTAACAAGTACTCTATTGTTGGCCATTTCTTAGGGTCTACATTAAAACTGTTAGCTTTAGGAACACTTGTACCTACAACATGACTTTTCCAGCTACGTGTATCTGCACTATAAACAGGTATGCCATATTCGGCAGCAGTGTCTACAATACAACCAATAAGTGCACCTGTGCTTTTTATATAGTCCATGCTTAATGTACCACCGCTAAATTGTCTGATACGCTCAACTATTACGACCAACTGAGAGGCCTTGTGTTGGTTCATTTGTATTATATGGGATAGTTTATGGCTAACCTTTTTTCGTTTCTCAGAATGACACTCAGAAGGTTCAAATGGGATATAACTTACCTTTAATAACTTGCCATCACCTGCTAAACTAATACCGGTCCTTGTATATGACTGGTCAATCCCTATCACTAGCTTCTTGTATGTCCTCAACCCTTACACCTCCGTATTCGAACAAAAAGTCATTTAGTTGCTCACTTGTTACAATGTCTTTTTCCCATGCCTCATACAGGCTTAAAACCTCATCAATAAACTTCTTTGTCTTTGCAGGTTTTGCTTTAGGCCAATAGTCTGATATTAAAACATTCAAGGGAATAGCAAGCATGGCAAGGAAGGCCTCTTTTGTTGCCCTGTCCTCCATTGCCCTTGCTTGTTTGTCAGCTATTTCACGCATCTGTGCTACTTGTAATGGTGTTAAACCTTGCTTAAAAGCTTTTTTATTTTGTTGCATCCTTTTACTTTTATTAAACATCCAACTTCACTCGTCCTTTCCCGACATTCCAACATGCATCACGCATTGCACATGTAATTGCACGTTTACATACTTTACTTGTACATTTTTCACAACGCTTTACCATTTTGTTCTCAGACAAAACCCTATTTTTATAGTATTGGATAGCCTCTAAACGCTCAATGTATGGTGCTACAACATCAGGATTGTACTTAACCATAAACACCTTAAAGTTTTGTGTATTCTTGTCATCACATAAAACAATACCACGGTGTATACCAGTAAAGTGCATATACATGTTAACCTGTTTTGTAGCTGTAGGATGTGACGTCATTTTCTGGAACTGGTATGTATTTACTGACTTTATCTCAACAACATACTTCTTACCGTCAATTGTTAGGATGGCGTCAGGTGTGTAACCAATCTCATATTGGTCATAGAACCTACTGAAGTCCAAGTCCTCGGCCTTGCATAAACCACCCCTAATAAATAACCTTTGCCATTTTTCGTGTATTGCATTTCCTTCCTCAAATATCCTGATAAGGTTTTGTGGTACATTCTCACCTTGGGCTTGCTCATATAACAAGGAAAGGACTTGTTCCCTGTAACAGAACTTGTCCTCACCTACAATAACTGCACTTGTATGTAAGCCACGTCTATCTGTAGTGTCACCACCGCGCGTAAACATCTGTTTTACGAACTTTACTTCCTCTTTCATATTCTTCTTTGCATAAAACAGAGAGTTGAAAAGCTTTTCTATTTTTGCTTCATCTGAGCTCTGTATTTTTGTGCCATTCTCAATAGCATTTGATTTGATGTCGTCTATAAGCCCCATACATTCACCCCTTTTGTTACAATACGTGAAATACCCGAGTTCATAATCATCTTACTACAGATAGGGCATGGTTCAGCATCATAAATCTCACTACCATCTGCCTCTTCACCTGCTAAATATAATGTAGCACCTATCATTTTTGACCTTGAAGTACTTAACATTGCATTTTGTTCTGCATGTACAGAGTGACAATCACTATAATCACCTGAATTATGTGGTTTATTTAATCTCTTACAAACTCCAACATCACAACAATTATCACATCCCCTAGGTGAACCATTATATCCTGTGGCAACAATGACATCGTCCTTAACTATTACACAACCATAATGTCGCCTGAGACATGTACTTCTTTTACTAACAGCTAGTGCTATGTTCAAATAGTATTCATCTTTACTTGGTCTTTTCATTTTCCATACGCTCCTTTAATTCTTTTGCTTTTATTAGATATGCATCTGATTTTTGCATATCCTCTGTTGCCTTTCCCTTGTAAGGTGCTCTGTTCCTATATTTCCATGCATTACATATTGCAAAGTGAAATGTTGCTTCTACTCCAAACACAACTTCCATTTCGTCCCAGCATTCCATTAAACCATGATTATAGTGTTGTGGATGATTTACTTGATTATTCGTCTCCATCATCAAGTGCCTCCTTTGGTACTCTTTTTCCATATTGCAATGCTCTTTGTTTCATAAGCTCTTTTCTTATTGATTGTACATCATCAAAACTTACAAAACCTCTGTCAAAGAACAATGGGATTTCGCATTCACCCATGGGATTGCATACCTTTGATTTTACAACCTTACACTTCATAATCATTCCTACCTTTTCATTGGCAGAAGTTGACTTTGGATTTTTGTTTGGAATCTCAATCCACGCACGTCTTGCTACTTGAATACGTAATGAACATGCATGCTTTAATTTCCTACCACCAGGCGTTGTTGTCTTTTCACCGAACATCATGGCATCCATCTTATCCCTAACCTGATTTATGAATATCAATGTTGTACCTGTAAGCTCAATTATCTCCTCCAAAGGTGGTAAGTAAGTGTTTAGCAACCTAGCTGTTCCACCAATCCTCTGATTTTCAACTGAATTTTTATTTGCTGCTTGCATAACTTTCTCATAGTCGTCCTTTGGAACAAGACTAGGAACACTGTCAAAACCTATCAAAGGAATACCATTTTGTGCAAACTTAATTGCTCTGTTCATAGCATCCTCACCATACTTTGGCCTATAAACAAGCAATTGCTTTGGTTTGTTTCCAAACACTTTAGCACGTCCTGCATCAAATGTTCCTTCAACTGGAATGTCAAGGGCCAATTCGTGTAACCCACATAAGTGATAAAGTAGTGTTGTTTTGCCAGAACTTTCTGGTCCGAATATTTCAACCACTCTACCCTCAGGCATTCCACCACCAATTATTGCATCCAAGTCCTCAATCCCTGTGCTCCACCTTGGTATGTTCATGTTAGCTTTCTTTGAACCAAGACTATAGATTATGCCTTCGCCTTCTTTTGTCTCAATCTCTTTGCATAGCTTCATTATTCCAGCTTTGTTTGTTTTTGCCATTCCGCATTTTCCTTTCATAAAATTCTCTTTCCATTTCTTCCTCTTCCTTGAGCTCCTCTGAGTGATTTGGGCAGAAGTCTTTGTAAACGTTCACATTTCGTGGACCTGTTGTAAAAAATAAACATTGACCATATGGGCATGTTTCCTTTATTGAAACACATGACTTACATGTTTTACATGTTCTTGCCATAACAAAACCCCCTTTAATAAACAAAGCC
>JBGUUL010000085.1:0-37035 GCA_045133515.1 Ruminococcus sp. | reverse complement strand
CAAATTTATATTTTACTATTATTATGAAGTTTAGTCAATATATTTGAGGTTAATTATGAAGAAAATCGGTTTATATATTCATTTTCCATTCTGCAAAAACAAATGTCCATACTGTGATTTTTACAGTGTAAGAACAAATGATGCTGAAATGGACAGGTACACAAGTTCTGTTATAGAAAGATTAGATAAATACAAAGGTGATGATATTGTTCTTGATACAATTTATTTTGGTGGTGGTACACCTAGCACCTTAGGTTCAGGCAGGCTTGTATCAATTTTAAAAGCAATTCATAGTAAATTTGAAGTTTGCCACCATGCCGAGATAACTTTGGAGCTAAATCCAACAAGCTCTGAATTACTTGATTTTGAACTTTTGAAAAAATATGGTGTAAACAGGCTGTCAGTTGGTATGCAGTCAGCTGTAGAAAGTGAAATGAAGCTACTTGGTAGAAAGCATACAAGAGATGATGTAGTAAATACCGTGAGAAATGCTCAGAAATCGGGTATAAGCAACATTTCTCTTGATTTGATAATAGGAGTCCCTACTCAAACAAAAGCCAGTCTGAAGGATTCTATGGACTTTTGCAAGAGTTTGGATGTAAAGCATATTTCTGCATATATACTAAAAGTTGAAGAAGGCACTCCGTTTTATGCTCATAGGGATAGTATAAATTTCTTAACTGATGATGAACAGGCAACACATTATGAATTTGTCTGCGATTATCTTGAAGGCTTGGGTTATAATCAATATGAAATTTCAAACTTTTCCCTACCAGGATACGAAAGCCGACATAATAACAAATATTGGAGATGTGAAGAATACATTGGCATTGGCCCTTCAGCCTATTCCTTTTATAATGGAAGAAGATTCCACTATGACAGAAGTTTTGATGATTTTTATAATGATATTACTGTTGATGAGGGAATTGGTGGTGACGAGGAAGAATTTATAATGCTTAATCTAAGATTAAAGCGTGGGCTTATTTTTAAGGAATACGAAAACAGATTTAATGAAAGACTTTCTGACAGATTTATAAGTAAGGCAAAATTATTTGAAAAAGCTGGATTTCTTCATATTGATGAAAAAAAGGTATCCCTTACAAAAAAAGGATACCTTGTTTCAAATGCTATTATCAGTGAACTAATTTAGTAGTACAACCTTACAAATTTTATATTGAAAAAGTCACAAGTAGCAAGGTTATTTGTTCCTCTTTCGTTAATTAGCAAAAAGTCAGAGCCAACTCCCAACAATACACCTGAAACAACAATAATTTCATTTCCTGCCATAAAATGAACTTCTATAGTTCTGCCAATTTGTGTGCGAAGAAAACCATTAAGATACTGTATGCTTTCTGATGTAATGTAATTTTGATTATTCAGTTCAAGATTTTGTGTACCTCCGTTATTATAAGGAATGATTTCATTATTTGTTTTATCACTTGTATCGCTATCAATGTTATCAATATTACGATTTATATCTTCAATAAGTTGATTCCCACTATTATTCATTGTGCCTGATGTGTTAATAGTAGGATAACTCTGCTGTTCATCTGTTTTTCCTGTTAGCTGTTCCTTAGCTATTTCCTCAAGTGACGGAAGATTATTTCCTGTGTTTGCTAACATTCTGTTTCCAGGATTTCCTGATAAACCATAAATCTTACCTAAATCTATCTGATTATATGTCATAAATATTTTTGTCCTCCTAAAGCATATCAATTCTTACTATAATATGTAATAGAAATGATTTTGACAAAAAATTTATATATATTACCATCTATCAAGCGTTGTTTTTAGGTCGCCCTTATAGGTAAAATAAACTGACTTTGTATTAAAGTTATTTTTCATAATCTTGCTATAGCTTTCCTCACTACAACAACCTACCATTAGATTAGCAGAAATGTATTCACTGTTTTTACAGTAGGAGTCTGTTATCACAATATTAGGAGTTCGGTACTTTTGGGGAATATTTTTGCAATCGCCATTTTTGGGCATAATTAGTACAGATTTCCCCTCACATTCGCTATAGGTATAGACCTTGTTATTTCGTACAATGTAACTTATTTCCATACCGTTTAGCTTTACCTTGTAGTCATCACTAAAATCTATTGCATTTTTACTTTTGCAAATTACACTGTTATCGTATATTAAAATTCCTTTAAAATCGAACTCACTTATAAAATTCTGAGCATACAGACACCTGTTGCTGTCAGAACTTGTGATGCTGATTATCTGATATTCACTGAGGTTTTCATATGGATTGTCAGTTACATAAAGGTGGTCATAATCACCTCCACAGGAAAGAATTGCACTTTGCCCCTTGTTGCTTAGAGTTGCACATATTCCCTCCCCTGAATTGTACACTACAAGCTGTGGATTATAAAAGTAATAGAAGTAACTGCTGATAAAACCACAGATAAAAACAAGAGTTGACATTAAAATACATATGGGAATTGTGTTTCTATAATTCTTAATTAGAATTACAGCCACAATTAAAATTATGTTTATTATTAACCACACATAGAAAAATACAGTGTCGGTATTTACATAGCTGATAGGCACAAGTGATAATACTTTTGCCACAAAATATACATATTGAGAAAGTGCTTCTGCAATAAAAAAGAAAATTACTGATAGTATGCTAAAGCCTGTAAAACTTAGAATAGCACCAATAAATATGGAAACCAACAAAACAGAAAACACAGGCTGTACAAGTAAGTTGGAAATAATTTGAACCAAGGATATATGTTTAAAAAATAATACTGTAATAGGCATTGTTGCTATTACTGTTGATGTTGTAATAGAAATAGAATTAAAAATAAATTTTAAAATTCTATTACGGAATTTTAGTTTATCATAAATGAAAAAATAAATTGGGCTTGAAAGGTATATTATTCCAATAGTTGAAGCGAAAGAAAGCATAAGCCCAACATCAGCCGGTGAAAATGGATTTTCAATAATAAGTATTAAAGCAGCTACACCTATGCTATTGATAGAGTCAGAGGCACGATAAATCCACTCTCCTATAATAAAAATTATCATCATAACACCACTGCGAATAATTGAAGGAGAAAGTCCGGTCATAATCATATAGAAAAGAACAAAGAAAATCCCAAAGCTACAGTAGATGCATCTTTTCCTAAATAGCTTTTTAAAGAGGAACAAAATCATATATGAAATAAGACTAAGATGTAGTCCAGAAACCACTAAAATATGCTGTAATCCTGACTTTTTAAACACTTCTTTTATAGAACTATCAACATTAGCCTTATCACCAAAAGCAACAGCATTACATATGCTACTTGAACCACTACTTAGATTTTCGGAAACTATGTTTTCAAAAAACTTTCTGACCATATATGGGTAGTATAGAATACTATGACTATTTGCCTTTTTCACAGTAATATCAGAGCTTGGCAAAGCAACAAGAAAATACCCTTTTGATTTGTATGTTTCATTACTTTGGGTTAATTTAGCTGTACAGGAAATCTCATCATCAACATCAGCTTTTAAATCTTGGTTACATTTTAATAATATTTCTACAGAATCATCTTTATTTTTAATAGTAGAAGTTTTTATGTAATAGTAAAATTGGCTGTTATTTTTATAGGGAGCCTCCTTAATAGTTGCAGTAATATTTAGTTCTTTTCCAGAATATTCTCTAATCACAGGCATATAGACAAAATGAGTATAACAAGTAAAAAGAAAAAGGGACAACAACGCTGTAATGGCAATTAGCCGTACATCATTGTTATCCCTTAATTTTTTGTTTATGAAAGAAAATATGATAAATATAGAAATCAGACAGAAAGAAACGCAGACAAAGGTATTGCCCAAATAATAGGCTAAAGGTAGGGTTACAAGGGCAGTTAGCCCTGTTTTTGCACAAATTCTAATCAATGTCCTCTCCCCTTTTTATCATAATTTAACATTATTTTACCATATTTTTCCTAATAAGACAATATTTAATTTCATATTTTTTCCTTACAAAAGAAAACAGAGTGCCATTACGACACTCTGTTCTCTTTTATTGTATGATAAGGAAAACTCTTATTTAAGACAAGTGTAACCCATAAGGTATTGGTCAACTTCTGCTGCAGCATCTCTGCCTTCACGGATTGCCCATACTACAAGGGATTGGCCCCTGTGCATATCACCTGCTGTAAATACCTTTTCAACACTTGTTTTGTAAAAACCATCCTCTGTTGCAATATTACTTCTGCTGTTTGTTTCTACACCAAAGGTTTCTGGGATATATTGCTTTGGTCCTAAGAAACCTGCTGCAATAAGAACAAGCTCAGCCTCAATAAACTTTTCGCTACCCTCAACCTGTGTCATTACATTTCTACCTGATTCTTCATCATAAGTAAATTGTAAATTTACAGTTGTAACACCTTTTAATGCACCCTTTTCATCTTTGACAAATTCCTTAACAGTTGTCTGATAAATTCTTGGGTCAGAACCAAACTTTGCAATAGCCTCCTGCTGACCGTAGTCAACCTTGCAAACCTTTGGCCATTCTGGCCATGGATTGTTTTCGGCTCTTTCATCAGGTAGCTTTGGCATCATTTCAAGCTGAACTACAGACTTACAACCCTGACGAATTGATGTGCCAACACAGTCATTACCTGTGTCACCACCTCCGATGATTACTACATTCTTATCCTTTGCAGAAATGTAGTTTCCGTCTTCAAGGTTTGAGTCAAGAAGGCTCTTTGTTGTTGCTTTTAGATAATCAACTGCAAAGTAAATACCCTCTGCATCTCTACCCTCAACATTGATGTCACGAGGATTACCTGCACCACAGCATAGAACGATTGCATCATATTCTTTTAGTAGCTTTTTAGGACTTATATCCTTACCTACATTTGCATTAGTAACAAATCTTATACCCTCATCCTTCATAAGCTTAACTCGTCTGTCAATAACAGATTTTTCAAGCTTCATATTGGGAATACCATACATTAGAAGTCCACCGATACGGTCATCTTTCTCATATACAGTTACATTATGACCACGCATATTAAGCTCAGAAGCACAAGCAAGACCAGATGGACCTGAACCGATAACAGCAATTTTTTTGTCTGTTCTTACCTGTGGTGGGTTTGGCTTCATCATACCAGAGGAAAATGCGTATTCGATAATGAAGTTCTCATTTTCCTTAACAGTTACAGCATCTCCATTAAGGCCACAAGTACAGGCAGCCTCGCACAGAGCAGGACATACTCTTGAAGTGAACTCTGGGAAGTTATTTGTAAAAAGTAGTCTATGTGCAGCTTCCTCATACTGCTTGTTAAACAGCAAATCATTCCATTCAGGTATCAAGTTGTTCAGAGGACAACCTGATACCATACCCATAATAGGTTTACCATTCTGACAGAAAGGGACACCACAGTCCATACATCTTGCAGCCTGTTTGCATCTTTCTTTTTCTTCCATTGGCTCGTGGAATTCGTTATAATTATTTATTCTATCCAGAGGCGCTGTGCCTAAGTTATTTTGTCTATTATATTCTAAAAAACCTGTTGGCTTTCCCATTGTTCAGTGCCTCACTTTCTTGTATTGATATAAAATGCTTCAATTTTTGCCTGTTCAGGGCTCATACCCTTTTCTTCCATTGCATACATTGTCTGCATCATTTTAGCATAATCATTAGGTAGGATTTTCTTGAATTTTGGCAGATACTCGCTAAAGTTTTCAAGTACTTCCTTACCCTTTGGTGAGCCTGTCATTTCTACATGCTCTGTGATGATACTCTTAAGCTCCTCAACATCAAACTTTTCTGTTACACCACTTACTGAAACAAGTTCCTTGTTCATATTGATGTAAAGGCTTGAATCTTCGTCAAGAACATAGGCAATACCACCACTCATACCTGCTGCAAAGTTCTTTCCGGTTTTACCAAGGACAACAACTCTACCACCTGTCATATATTCGCAACCGTGGTCACCAACGCCTTCAACAACAGCAATAGCACCTGAGTTTCTAACGCAGAATCGTTCACCTGCTACACCACTGATAAATGCTTTACCACTTGTTGCACCGTAGAGGGCAACATTACCAATGATAATGTTTTCTTCTCTCTTAAAGTTAGAACCCTTTGGTGGATACACAATGAGTTTACCACCTGACATACCCTTGCCGAAGTAGTCGTTACTGTCACCTTCAAGCTCAAGAGTAAGACCCTTTGGAATAAATGCACCAAAGCTCTGTCCACCAGCACCATTACATTTTACTGTAAAGGTATCATCTTCAAGTGCATTGTCACCATAACGCTTTGTAATTTCTGAACCAAAGATTGTACCAACTGAACGGTCAGTATTTGTAACACTGATTTCAATAGTCTTTTTCTTTGGCTTTGTCTTAAGAGCAGGAGCCATTTTCTTAAGGATTTCCTTTTTGTCAATGGTATTTTCAAGCTCAAAATCATATACATCATCAGGATTAAATATTCTTGGTGAATCGGAATTTACATAAGGATTGTTGAGGATTTTTGAAAGGTCAATTTTGCTAAGCTGTGAATCATCAATATTCTCTTTAACCTTTAGCAAATCAGAACGACCAACAAGCTCATCAACAGTTCTAATTCCAAGCTTTGCCATATATTCACGGAGTTCCTGTGCGATAAAGTGCATAAAGTTAACAATGTACTCTGGTTTACCCTTAAATCTCTTTCTAAGCTCAGGATTCTGGGTAGCAATACCTACAGGGCAGGTGTCAAGGTTACACACTCTCATCATTACGCAACCCATTGTTACAAGTGGAGCTGTTGCAAAGCCGTATTCTTCTGCACCAAGTAATGCTGCAACAAGAACATCTCTACCTGTCATTAGCTTACCGTCAGTTTCAATAACAACCTTTGAACGCAGGCCGTTCATAATTAGTGTTTGATGTGTTTCAGCAAGACCAAGCTCCCAAGGTAAACCTGCATTGTAAATGGAATTTCTTGGTGCTGCACCTGTGCCACCGTCATAACCAGAAATAAGGATAACTCCTGCACCTGCCTTAGCAACACCTGCTGCAACAGTGCCAACACCTGACTCTGAAACAAGCTTAACAGAAATTCTTGCATCCTTATTTGCATTTTTAAGGTCATAAATAAGCTGTGCAAGGTCCTCGATAGAATAAATATCGTGATGTGGTGGAGGTGAAATAAGGCTAACACCTGGAGTTGAATGTCTAGTCTTTGCAATCCAAGGATAAACCTTTTTGCCAGGAAGGTGACCACCCTCGCCTGGTTTTGCACCTTGTGCCATTTTAATCTGAATTTCCTTTGCACTAACAAGGTATTCAGAGGTTACGCCAAATCTACCTGATGCAACCTGCTTAATTGCAGAGCATCTGTTAAATCCATCTTTACCAACGGTAAGTCTGTCCTTATCTTCGCCACCTTCACCGGAATTTGACTTACCACCAATCATATTCATAGCGATAGCCATTGTTTCGTGGGCTTCCTTTGAGATTGAACCATAGGACATAGCACCTGTTTTAAATCTATGACAGATGCTCTCAACGCTTTCAACCTCATCAATGGAAATTCCACCATCTTCAGGATAGTTAAAGTCAAGAAGACTTCTTAGGTTTGCGTGGGTATCCTCTTTGTTAAGTGCTGCTGTGTATTCCTTAAACAGAGCATAATCATTTGTCTGTGTTGAACGCTGTAGAAGGTGGATAGTTTCTGGATTATATAGATGTTCCTCCTTGCCACTTCTAAGCTTGTGGCTACCTGCACTTTCAACCTCTAATTTTATACCTAAATCAAGTGGGTCAAAGGCTGATGCGTGTAGTCTATCGGAACGCTTGCTAATATCATCAAGAGTAATTCCACCTACACGACTTACAGTATTTGTAAAGTACTTGTCAATTACTTCATCTGAAATACCAATAGCTTCAAATATCTTTGAACCAAGGTAAGACTGAATTGTAGAGATACCCATTTTGGATGCAATCTTAACAATTCCGTGAAGAACTGATGCGTTGTAGTCGTTAACTGCTGCATAATAATCCTTGTCAAGCATACCTGTGTCAATCAAATCTCTGATTGTTTCCTGTGCAAGATATGGATTGATTGCGCTTGCGCCATAGCCAAGTAGAGTTGCAAAATGATGAACTTCACAAGGCTCTGCACTTTCAAGAACAACAGAAACTGATGTTCTCTTTTTTGTCCTAACAAGGTGCTGTTGCATAGCAGAAACTGCAAGAAGTGACGGAATAGCCACATGGTATTCATCTACACCTCTGTCAGAAAGAATTAGAATATTTGCACCATTCTTATATGCCTTGTCTGCCAAATAGAAAAGATGTTCAATAGCTTTAGCAAGGCTTGAATTTTTATAATATGTGATTGGAATAACTGCTGACTTTAGACCAGGAGAGTCAATGCTTTTGATTTTAAGAACATCAGTATTAGTGAGAATTGGGTCGCTGATTTTCAGCACATGACAGTTTTCTGGCTTTTCAACAAGGATGTTACCATTACTTCCAAGGTGAACACTTGTGTCAGTAACAACTTCCTCTCTGATTGAATCAAAAGGAGGGTTTGTAACCTGAGCAAATAACTGCTTAAAATAATTAAACAGTGGACCATCTGACTTTGAAAGTGGAGGAATTGGTGAGTCAGTACCCATAGCAGCTATTGGTTCACTACCTGTTTTTGCCATAGGAAGAATACTTGTTTTAATTTCCTCATATGTGTAACCAAAAGCCTTTTGAAGTCTTACAAGCTGTTCTTTGTCAAATTTAGGTACAGCCTTGTTTGGAATTTTAATATCCTTAAGATAAACAAGGTTCTGGTCAAGCCATTCGCCGTAAGGCTGTCTTGTAGCAAAATCAGCCTTTAAATCCTCGTCATCAATTAACTTGCCCTTAACTGTGTCAACAAGTAGCATTTTACCAGGACGGAGTCTTTCCTTAACAAGGACTTCCTCAGGTGGAATGTCAATACATCCAACCTCAGATGAAAGAATGAGGAAACCATCTGTTGTAATATAATATCTTGATGGTCTTAGACCGTTTCTGTCAAGAACTGCACCCATCATATCACCGTCGGAGAAAATAATTGATGCAGGACCATCCCAAGGTTCCATCATTGTTGCGTAATATTGATAAAAGTCCTTTTTCTCAAGAGAAATTGTCTTATTATTTCTCCAAGGTTCAGGAATTGTAATCATAACAGCAAGAGGTAGTGGCATACCACCCATCATCATAAATTCAAGGGAATTATCAAGACGAGCTGAGTCAGAACCGTTAGTGTCAACGATTGGGAAAATCTTATCTAAATCATCCTTTAGAATGTCAGAGGAAATAGATTCCTCTCTTGCAAGCATTCTGTCAGCATTACCTGTGATTGTGTTAATTTCACCATTGTGAACAATAATTCTGTTTGGATGTGCCTTTTGCCAACTTGGATTTGTATTTGTACTAAATCTACTGTGTACTGTTGCAATAGCAGATGTATAGTTTTCGTCCTGTAAATCATAGAAAAACTTTCTTAACTCTGTTACAAGGAACATACCCTTATATACAATAGTTCTGCTTGAAAGTGAGCATACATATGTATCATCAGTACTCTGCTCAAAAACTCGTCTTGCAACATATAGTTTTCTGTCAAAGTCAAGTCCCTTTGCTACATTACTTGGTTTTTTAACAAAGCCCTGCATAATATATGGCATACTATCAAGAGCCTTTTGACCAATTACTGTTGGGTCAGTAGGAACAACCCTCCAACCAAGAAAATCAAGATTTTCTTTCTTGATAATAATTTCAAACAATTTCATTGCTTGTTTTCTTTTAAGCTCATTTTGTGGGAAGAAGAACATACCAATACCGTATTCTCTTTCTCCTCCAATATCAAAGCCTAAATCAGCAGTGGCAATCTTGAAAAATTGATGTGATATTTGCAGTAAAATACCAACACCATCTCCTGTTTTACCTTCTGCATCCTTACCTGCACGGTGTTCAAGAGTTTCTACAATGCTAAGTGCATTGTCAACAACTCTTCTGGATTTAATACCATTTATGTTTACAACTGCACCGATACCACAGTTATCGTGTTCAAAACGAGGGTCATAAAGTCCCTGTTTTTCAAATGGTTCCTGAATTTTGAAGTTATCCATCAGAAGCACCTACTCCCTTTTTAGTTAAAGAAGTCCATCAAAAATAAGGTGTATTGAAATTTACAATACACAAAATTTTGATGAACCTCCTTGTTCAAAATATTTATCATACAATTTTTACTGCTCCTATACTTTATCACATAAAAGCGTTATTGTCAATAACTTTTGCAATATTTTTGCTTTAATGTTGCAAAAATATATTTTATTCTTTGAAAATACTCTAAATTTGAGAAAAATCTGCAAGGAATATTTTTACTCTTGCAGTAAACTTTGGGCACAAAAAAAGTGCAAGGATTTATTCCTTGCACTTAATCATTTATAAGTTTTTTAGATTTCCATAATATCTACAACAACAGAATAATCACCGAATATCCAGCTTTTATCTGTATTATTTAGACTTAGCTGTACAGGTGTTTCCTTATATCCTGAAGAAACCTTAGTTTTACTAAAATCAACATATGCTGTAATATCAGACGCACTGAGCTTTTCTAATTCATTCTTATCACCATAGACAACAACATCAATGGAGGTTGTTGTAACCTCTGCATCATAATTAGAGTTAAGACCCCTAATACCGAAGTTAGAAATAGTAATAGTCTTTTTCCTCATAGACCTTAAATCTAACTTAACATTTACTGACTTAACAGAGTCAATATCAATACACTTGCTTGGAATATTCAAATCCTTGCTAATATTATATTGACCATTTTTTAGTGTTGAAAAGTCCAGCTCTTCTGTGTTAACTGATGTTATACTTTTTATATTAGAACTTTCACCTGCAAGAGAGATTTTTCCAGGTTCAATAGAATAATATTCTTCTATATCATCTGGTGAAGGTCCATTTGAAGTACTAAGGTTAACATCTACATTTTTCATTTGTAGAACACTAACAGTAGCAGAAATTTCTGATGGAGCAATTTCGATACCTTCTGCCTTTGAAATTTCTTCACCAAAAGCATCAAGAAGCTTAACATTATACTTTTTGGTAACTGATTCTGTAAGCTCCTCTTCTATAGTATCTGCAATTACCACTTTATCTATTTTCTTAATTTCCGTTTCTGGTCCAGAAATTGATACCTCACTATCACTTGAAATAACTGTGCCGTAGTATCCCTTTGGAATAGTGTAGTTAATGTTATTTTCAACCTTTTTGGTAATAGTTCTGTTTCTGTCAAGCTTAATATACACTGTACTTGGTGATACAGATTCAATGGTGTAATTAAGACTGTTTGACTTCTTCTTTGCTATAAGGGAAAGTGTGTAAGACCCTGCTGAAGTTAATGAATCAGTCTGTTCAGGAACAATTTCAATATCATCGGAACTTAGATTACCAATCAAAGCTCTGTTGCCTGTAACAGTAACACTACCCTTAAGTTCATTTTTGTTAAATACTTTTAGACCTTGTGTTTTTGCACTGTCTGGTAGGTTTATTGTAATTGGAATGTTACTGACAACATAGTTTGTCTGTGCTGTATCATCCATATTTATACTAATCCATATTGAAATTGAAATAATAAAAGATAATATTATTAGGAAAACCTTGTTAGTTATTATTCTTGAAAACAAACTTCTATTCATTTTCGTTTTTCTCCTTTCTTGAGAAAAGACCACTGAATAAACCTTTACTCTCAATATCAGGAATCAAAGACTGCTGTAATTTTTTGATAAGTGACTCCTTGTCATAGTCTGAGGTAAGCACACCTTTTTCAGCAACAGATATTGTACCTGTTTCCTCGGAAACTACAACCACTACTGCATCTGAAACCTCAGTAATACCTATAGATGCCCTATGACGAGTGCCAAGGTTCATATCAACATTTTCATTTCGGGATGTTAGTGGAAGAATACATCCTGCTGAATTAACCTTACCGTCACTAATGATTACTGCACCATCATGAAGTGGTGCTTTATTGAAAAATAAATTACCAAACAAAGCTGGTGATGTATCAGCATTGATTTCAACACCTGTTGAACAAATATCAGACAGCTTTGTTTCGTTTTCAAAAACAATTAAAGCTCCTGTTTTTTGAGAACTAAAAATTTCTGCTGCCTCTGCTACATCCAAAATAGCTTTATTTTCTGCCTCTGCCCATTTTTCAGAGCGTTTCACCCTGTTAAAAACTTTGAATTTTTTTATATTGTTTCTTCCTAATTGTTCCAGCGCATTTCTTATTTCAGGTACAAATATTATAACAAGAAGGACAACTCCAAATTCAAATAATGTGCTAAGAAGATTTTCTAACATAAGCATATCAAAGAATGTTGCGAGAAAATATGTTATTAAAAGAATTACAATACCCTTTACAAGCTGTTCTGCACGAGTATTACGAACAAGTTTAAAAAGACTATATACAATAAAAGCAATAACAACAATATCAATTATATCAACAAATCTAAAGGTTTTAAGAACTGTAAAAACATTTTCTAACCACAAGCCAAAACTCATTGTTATGCCTCCTTTTTTATTTCTTTTATTTTATCACAAAATCTTTATCTATTCAAGATGTTTTACAGATATGTTACCTAAAGACCAAAGTAATTTGTTAATATCATCAATTGTATTAAAAGCACCAGGTACAACTCTTATTGTTCCACTATCAATAGTGTTCATAAATCTATGTGCAAGTGGTGAACAGTGAAGTCCTCCTCTTACACATATTCCATATCTGTTTAGTTTTGAAACAGCTTCATCAGAATACACACCTTTAATATTAAAGGAAAGCACAGGTGCAACTCTGCCATATTCAAAAGTTTTGTTGTATAGTTCAATTTTTTTATTTTTCTTTAAGTTGTCATAGAGGTATTTAATCAGTTTGTATTCCTTTATATATATATTATCTGTACCTTTCTTAATGACAAAATCTACCCCCGAATGAAGCCCTGCAATACCGTTAAGATTTTGAGTTCCACTTTCAAACCTTTCAGGTAGTGTTTCGGGTTGCACTGTGTTAATTGACTCCGTACCTGTACCACCATATAATAGAGGCTTTAGCTTTCGGTTGTTAATAATTAGTACTCCTGTACCCATAGGACCATACAGTCCCTTATGACCAGACATACAAACAAAGTCATATTGATTTTCCTGTATATCAATATTAAATAATCCTGCTGATTGGGCTGCATCAACACAAAACAGCACACCATACCTATGACACAAAGCACATAGCCTTTCTATAGGAAAACGAAAACCAAATACATTTGATGCGTGGGTGCAAATTACAAGCTTTGTTTCTGGTATAATCAGTTTTCTGACATTGTCGATAATCTCGTCATCATCATAGGAATAATCAAAAACAGAACAGGTTACTCCCCTACTTTTTAGTTCCTCTATAGGTCGTGTAACGGAGTTATGCTCCATAGAGGAAATAATTACATTATCCCCCTCTTTTAATACTCCAAAAATAACTGTATTTAATGCCATTGTGCAGTTGAGAGTAAAAACGATATTTTCTTCGTTTTCTACATTAAAAAGTTTTTTTATTGATTTTCGGCAACTATAAATCTCCTCTGCTGCCCTTAAAGAAAGTTTATGACCACTTCTTCCTGGGTTAGCACTATATTTTATAAGAGAATTATTTACATTCCTTATTACTGAATTTGGTTTTGGAAAAGTAGTAGCACCATTATCCAGATAAATCATACTATCTGTTTACAATCCCCAACACAGGAATTCTGTTATCCTTTAATATTTTAACAGCTTTATCAATATCATTATAAACTAATAGGCTATAGCCACAGGAACGAGCAATATTATTTTTTGGTGTTCGTTCAACTGAGCTTTTTATATTATTTTTACCAAGCAAGTCCTTAGATTTAAGGGCGCTTGATACTGAATTTAAAAGAATAAATGTTTTCATAAAAAAATCACCCCATAGTGTACATTACATACTATGGGATGAAAATTAAGATGTGTATTACTCGGCAAGTAAATCTGACATATCGTACATACCTGCTTTTTTATCCTTCATAAATACAGCGGCATTAACAGAACCAACAGCAAATACTTCCTTGGAGTGCGCCTCGTGTTTAATGGAAACAACCTCGTCACGACCTGCAAAGATAACCTCGTGTTCGCCTACGATTGTACCACCACGAATTGAATGAATACCAATTTCATTCTTTTCTCTTTGCTTTCTGTAGGAATGTCTATCATATACATACTGCTTTTCTGTTGGTGAAGCCTCAGAAATTCCGTCTGCTATCATCAATGCTGTGCCACTTGGTGCATCTAACTTTAAGTTGTGGTGCTTTTCAACAATCTCAATATCAAAATTGTCACCGTGCTGTGCAAATACCTTTGTTGCCATTTTGCAAAGCTCAACCATAAGATTTATGCCAAGGGACATATTACCAGAATAGAAAATAGCAATCTTTTCAGATGCACTCTTAATTTCACTTACCTGTTCAGGAGAAAAACCTGTTGTGCAAATAACAGCAGGAACAGAGTTTGTAATAGCATAGTCAAGCATTGTATCTAAAACAGCAGGATTACTAAAATCAATTATTGCATCATACTTTTCCTTTATATCTACAAAGCTACTATATACAGGAAAATTGAAATCTCCACAGTCATAAGTATCAACACCACAGGCAACCTGACAGTCGTTTCTTTCCTCTATAACCTTTGCAATAAAGTGTCCCATTTTTCCGGAACATCCACTTAAAATAATCTTTGTCATTATAATTCCCCTTATTATTCTTAAAAACTTTGGGCGTACAATGTACGCCCAAAATATTACTTATACTTATCTAAAAGATTATACTTTGCAAGACAATCCTTTAAGTCGTGATAACCTGCATAGCTCATAGGAACAAGTGGTAATCTACATTCACCTGCATTAAATCCAATAAGGTTCATAGCAGTCTTTACAGGAATTGGATTTACATCTGAGAACATAATGTTCATTAGTTCAATGTAATGGAAATTCATTTCTGCTGCCTTCTTAAAGTCATTGTCAACACAAGCCTGGCAAATATCGTGCATTTCCTTTGGACAGATGTTTGCAAATACAGAGATAACACCCTTACCACCAAGTGACATAAATGGCACTGTTTGGTCATCGTTACCTGAATAAATTGCAAAATCATCACCACAAAGACTTCTTGTTACTGAAACTGATGAAATATCACCATTTGCTTCCTTAACAGCTACAATGTTCTTGTGCTTAGCAAGTTCAGCGTAGGTCTTTGACTGCATATTACAGCCTGTTCTTGATGGTACATTGTAAAGAATGATTGGAACATCAACATTATCAGCAATAGTTGTAAAGTGCTTAATAAGACCTGCCTGTGAAGTCTTGTTGTAGTATGGTGTAACGGATAGAAGTGCATCAACACCATATGACTGAGCAGCAACTGAAATATCAATAGCTGTAGCTGTATCGTTACTACCTGCGCCACCTACAACAGGAATTCTGCCGTTAACCTTTTCAGCTGTGTAAGAAATAACAGCCTTGTGTTCCTCAACAGATAGAGTTGCAGCCTCTCCTGTTGTACCACAGGAGATAATTGCGTCTGTACCGTTTTCAATTTGGAATTCTATAAGTCTGCCAAGTTCGTCAAAATTAACTGAACCGTCGCTATTCATTGGTGTAATTAAGGCAACACCTGAGCCTGTAAAAATTGGTGTACTCATTTTTAACCTCCAAAAGGCTTAGTTCTCAATATATCCTTCAGCACAAAGAAGCTCTGCAAGAAGTACTGCGCCACCTGCTGCACCACGAAGTGTATTGTGGCTCATACATACGAACTTCAAATCGTACTGTGAATCTGGTCTTAGTCTGCCTACTGAAATTGCCATACCATTTTCAAGTGTTCTTGCTGACTTAATCTGTGGCTGGTCAGGTTCAGTGAAATAATGTAAAAACTGTTTTGGTGCGCTTGGAAGCTCTAATTCCTGAGCTCTACCCTTGTAGTTTTCCCAAACCTTAATAATATCCTCAACCTCTGGTACTTCGTTTTCAAAAGAAACAAATACTGCAGCTGTGTGACCGTCAGAAACAGGAACTCTTAGACACTGTGATGTGATTTCAATATCATCAGTATCAACAATAACATCACCTTCAATGTGTCCCCAAATCTTTAGTGGCTCTTTCTCTGACTTTTCTTCCTCACCACCAATGTATGGAATAAGGTTATCAACCATTTCCGGCCATCTTTCAAATGTCTTACCAGCACCGGAAATTGCCTGATATGTGCAAGCAAGTACCTTGTTACAGCCAAGCTCTCTTAATGGATGAACAGCAGGAACATATGACTGTAGTGAGCAGTTTGACTTTACAGCAACAAAGCCTTTCTTTGTGCCAAGTCTTTTCTTCTGTGATGGAATAATTTTGATGTGGTCTGCATTGATTTCAGGAATAACCATAGGAACATCAGGTGTGTGTCTGTGAGCAGAGTTGTTAGAAACAACAGTGCATTCTGCTTTAGCATATGCTTCCTCAAGCTCACGAATCTGATCCTTTGGCATATCAACAGCACAGAATACAAAGTCAACCTTTGATGCAACTTCCTCAACATTTGAAGCATCAAGGATAACCATATCCTCCATTGATTTTGGCATTGGCTCAGCCATTGCCCATCTGTTTTCTACACATTCCTTATATGTTTTACCAGCACTTCTCTTACTTGCTGCAAGTGCTGTAACTGTAAACCAAGGGTGGTTTTCAAGTAGAGTAGCAAATCTCTGTCCTACCATACCTGTTGCACCGATGATACCTACTTTATAATTCTTCATTTCCGCATCCTCCAAATTTTTTTAAAAAATCAGTTGTGTTTTTCTTCACTTTATTATATTATAGTTAAGAAAACATAAATTGACTTATCTTCTTTAGATTTTATCATTTAATGAGAGCTATGTCAATTATTTTAGAGAAATAAAGATAGGAATTTATATGAAAACAAGTGATTTTTACTATGATCTTCCTGAGGAACTTATTGCACAAACCCCTGTTGAGCCACGAGATTCCTCAAGAATGATGGTTTATGACAGAAAAAATAAGGAAATTACTCATAAGCATTTTTATGATGTTGTGGATTATCTAAATGAGGGCGACACCCTTATTGTTAACGATTCAAGAGTTCTTCCTGCAAGAATTTTTGGAACTAAAATCCCAACAGGTGCCAATGTAGAGTTTCTTTTATTAAAACAAAAGAAGGAAAAGGTTTGGGAAACTTTGGTTAAGCCTGGTAAGAAAGCAAGAACAGGCGACAGCTTTTCCTTTGGTGATGGTCTTATGACCGGAACAATTATTGAAGTGCTTGAGGACGGTAACCGAATTATTGAATTTAAGTGTGAAAATAATTTTTATGAAACACTTGATAAAATCGGACAAATGCCACTTCCGCCCTACATTCACGAAAAATTACAGGATAAGGAAAGATACCAAACAGTATATAGCAACGAGCTTGGCTCTGCTGCTGCTCCTACTGCTGGACTACATTTTACAGAAGAACTACTTGGCAAAATCAAAGAAAAGGGTGTTAACATTGGATATGTTACCCTTCATGTAGGATTAGGAACATTTCGACCTGTTAAGGTTGATGATGTTACCACTCATAAAATGCATAGCGAACACTTTGAGGTTCCAGAGGAAACTGCAAAGCTGATTAAGGAAACAAAAGAAAAAGGAAAAAGAGTAATTGCAGTTGGAACAACATCCTGTAGAACCCTTGAAAGTGTGGCAAAGCAGTATGGCGAAGTGGTACCTTGTGACGGTTGGACGGATATATTTATCTATCCAGGTTTTGAATTTAAGGTGCTTGACGGACTAATTACTAATTTTCATTTGCCAGAAAGCACCCTGATTATGCTTGTTTCTGCCTTTGCTGGTTATGATGAAATTATGAATGTTTACAAAACTGCTGTAGAAGAAAAATATAGATTTTTCTCCTTTGGCGACAGTATGATGATAATATAAAGAGTAGGTTTTGATATGTATAATCTAATTAAAAAAGAAGGAAAAGCAAGACTTGGCACATTTGAAACTCCCCACGGAACATTTAAAACACCTTGTTTTATGAATGTTGCAACTGCAGGTGCCATTAAAGGTGGAGTGTCTGCCCTTGATTTGCAGGATATAAAATGTCAAGTTATGCTTTGCAACACCTATCATCTTCATGTAAGAACTGGTGATGAAATTATAAAGGAGCTTGGTGGTATTCACAAGCTTACAAAGTGGAACGGACCAATTTTGACGGACTCTGGTGGTTTTCAGGTGTTTTCCCTTGCAAAGCTAAGGAATATTAAAGAGGAAGGTGTTTACTTTTCTTCCCACGTTGACGGTAGAAAGATTTTTATGGGTCCTGAGGAATCAATGCAAATTCAGTCAAACCTTGGTTCTACAATAGCAATGGCTTTTGATGAATGTATTGAAAACCCATCTCCTTATGATTATGTGGCAAATTCTATAGAAAGAACCACAAGGTGGTTAAAAAGATGTAAGACAGAAATGGCAAGGCTAAATTCCTTGTCTGACACCATAAACAACAAGCAGATGCTTTTTGGCATTAACCAAGGCTCTACCTATGAGGACCTACGAATTAAGCATATGAAGGATATTGCCCAGCTTGATTTAGATGGATATGCTATAGGTGGTCTTGCTGTTGGTGAAAGTGCAGATGTTATGTATCACATAATTGAAGCCGTAGAACAGTATATGCCTGAAAACAAAGTAAGGTATCTTATGGGTGTTGGTACTCCTGTAAATATTCTTGAGGCAGTACACCGTGGTGTTGATATGTTTGACTGTGTTATGCCAAGCAGAAATGCCCGTCACGGTCACCTCTTTACAAAAAGTGGTATTATTAACATAAACAACCTTAAATTCCAAAAGGACTTATCCCCTATTGATTCCGAGTGTAACTGTCCTACCTGTAGGAATTTTTCAAGAGCATATCTTAGACATCTTAAAAAGGCTGATGAAATGTTATATATGCGACTTGCAGTTATGCATAATCTGTATTTTTACAATAATCTTTTGGAAGAAATCAGAAATTCCCTTGAAAATGACACTTTCAATGATTATTATTTAAAATATAAGGATATACTTGGAAAGAGAATTTAAAAAAGCCTTGCAACTGCAAGAAATAACTGTTATAATGGTAAATGACTATTATAGTTTAAAAAATATGAATGGAGAAAATTTATGAATCTTAATTTAGCTTCAGCTGCATCAAACCCAAGTGGTGGCAGTATGTGGACACTCATCATCATTTATGTACTTATTTTTGTTGGTATCTATTTTATTCTTATTAGACCAAAGTCAAAGAAGAATAAGCAGGAACAGGAATTAAGGAACAATCTTGAAATCGGTGATGAAATTACAACAATCGGTGGTATCGTAGGCAGAATTATTGCTGTTCGTGAAGATGCTGACGAAATCGTACTTGAAACAGGTTCTGAAAAGACAAAAATGGTTTTCAAGCGTTGGGCAATTTCTTCTGTAAATAATGAGAAGGAAAAGAAGGAAGAACCAAAGGAAAACACAGGTTTCTTCTCAAAGTTCAAAAAGAACAAGGAAGAAGAAAATACTGCTGAAAAATAATTGAATAAAAGGTGTACCCCCTGAATATGATTTAGTAGTCATATTCAGGGGGTGTCTTTTTGAAAGGATTAACATTTAGCCTTAACAAATCAAAGAATATCAAAGGAATACTTATAGGAATCTTTGTTTCGGAAATTATACTCACAGTATTATTGAGTATTCTTGCTATGATAATGAGTAGTAGTGGAATACTTGATGATACCATTCTTGAAATTGCCCTTACATTTATTTGTGGAGTATGTACATTCTTTGGCAGTTTTGTTTGTTCAAAAATAATCGGTGAAAAGGGCTTAGTAAACGGTATAATCTGTAGCCTAATCTTCTTTTTAATTTTAATGTTTTCCGGTGTAATAATAACTGAAAGTAATTTTACTTCATTTAGCGTGTTTAAAATTGTTGCATCAGCTGTCTTTGGTATAATTGGTGGTATTCTGGGAGTAAGCAAAAAGGATAAACTAATAAAATAGACCTATGTGTAAAACATAGGTCTTGTTTCAATCATATTATTATTTTAGCAAACTGGAACTACCCAATTCATTGTGTCCTCAACCTTGCCCCACTGAATACCTGTAAGGTTATCGTAAAGCTTCTGGCTGATTTCACCAATTTCACCATTGTTAATTGTCATAATCTTATCGCCACACTTAAGTTCGCCAATTGGTGAAATAACTGCTGCTGTACCTGTACCAAAGCTTTCCTTTAGTCTTCCCTGGTCGTAAGCTTCCATAACTTCATCAATAGAAATTCTTCTTTCGCTTACCTTGTAACCCCAAGACTTCAGAAGTTCGATAGTACTCATTCTTGTAATACCACTTAGGATTGAACCCTGGAGAGATGGTGTGATGACTTCATCATCAATAACGAAAAATACATTCATTGTACCAACTTCTTCAATATACTTTCTTTCAACACCGTCAAGCCAAAGAACCTGAGTGTATTTCTGCTTTTCAGCTTCGTCCTGAGCCTTTAGAGATGCAGCATAGTTGCCACCTGTCTTTGTAAAGCCCATACCACCCTTAACAGCACGAACATAATTTTCTTCAACATAAATCTTAACAGGGTTAAGACCTTCTGGATAATAGGCACCAACAGGTGAACAAATTACAACATAGAGTAATTCTTTAGCAGGATGAACACCAAGGTGAGCATCTGTTGAGAAGATAAATGGTCTTAGGTATAGGGATGTGCCCTCTGAATGTGGAACCCAATCCTTTTCTACCTCAACTAACTTCTTAAGTGCCTCAACACAAAATTCCTCATCAATAGGAGGAATACAAAGTCTTTCGTTAGAAACATTAAGACGAGCCATATTTTTATCAGGTCTGAAAAGATTGATGCCACCATTTACATTTCTATAAGCCTTTAAGCCTTCAAAAACTTCCTGACCATAGTGGAGTACCATAGCTGATGGGTCAAGTGAAATTGGACCATAAGGAACAATTCTTGGATCGTGCCAACCCTGTCCCTCTGTATAATTCATAAGGAACATATGATCAGTAAAAATTCTGCCAAATCCTAAGTTGCTTTCGTCAGTTGGCTTAGCCTTTGGATTTTTTGTGAGTTCAATTTTAATTTCTTGCATTTTTTATTCGACCTTTCCTTTTAAACTCTCTAACATATATTCTATCACTCATTTATCAGTTAGTCAATATCTATTATATTTTTCATATCATTTGGTAAAGAACACTCAATATCTATGGGTTTATTTGTTATAGGGTGAATAAAACTCACCTTTGAACAATGTAAAGCCTGTCTTTTTATATCTTCCCTACTTCCACCATATAAATCATCTCCTGCAAGTGGGAACCCTAAATAATTCATATGGCATCTTATCTGGTGAGTTCTTCCTGTTTCTAATTTACATAAAATTAAGGTATATTTTTTGCCTTTCTTTAATATAAAATAATGTGTTACAGCTCTTTGCCCATTTGTATCAACTTGGCGCACCATTTTACTGTCAGGCTTTAAGGCTATTTTTTCATCTACAGTTCCGTTACAGTCAATAGTCCCTTGACACACAGCAGTATATTCCTTATACATATTTTTTAGCTTTGAGGCTGTGTATCTGTCCTTTGCAATAACAACAATACCTGATGTATCTCTATCAATTCTGTTAATGGCTCTAAAGGTGAAGTCCTCCCCTTTATCAAGGGAATACCACCTTACAATGTTGGCAAGAGTATCTTGCTGATGATTTTTTGTTGGATGTACAGGCATATTTGCAGGTTTGTCAACTACAAGTATGTATTCATCCTCAAAAAGTATTTTCAGATTACCTTTAACAGGGATAATTTCATTATTATCATCTGGTATTTTTACAACAATGTTATCTCCTGTGTGAACTGTATCAATAGTCCTTAAAAGTTCACCATTTCTGGTAATACCCATTTCGGTACGAACAAGCCTTGTTATCATTCTTGTTGATACACCACAATGATTTTTTAGGAACACCTTACACAAGGCATTGTTATATTCACTTGTAACAGTAAAACATAAACTCTTTTCCATAATCAACCAAATAAATGTGTAGAATAAGAAATAAACACAACAAGAACTACCTCAATAATGAATATAAGTGGTAAACCTATCATAAAAATTGTGTGCTTTGTTTTGTGATGAATAAGCTTCATTGTAATGTACATTGCAGGTGAACCACCAATCAGTCCAATGAACATCAATGTGTTTTCTCTTATTCGTCTTGCGCCAATTTTACTTGCAGTTTTGTCATATCTTGTGATGACTACTGCAATTATATTTATAATTATCAAATAGATAAAAATTATATATGATAATAAATCCATAATTCACCTCGAAAGGATGTTAAATTTGAAATTTAGAATTCTTCTGTCATTAACTGCAATTACTATGCTAATTTCCGTTTTTCTAATGAACTATAAAAATAGTACAAATACATTACAGGCAGAAACAAAACCTATATCAACCCCAACAGAAGTAACCAAGGTAGTAAAAGAAAATACTCATAACGAACTTATTAAAGGGCTTTGGGTTACATATATGGACCTTGATACAAGTGGTACTGACAGAAGTTTTAGTTCTTTTAAAAAGAAATTTGATACAATTCTTAAAACTGCAAAATCAAAAGGCTTTAATACCCTTATTGTACAGGTACGCCCATTTTCTGATGCGCTTTATAAATCTGACTACTTTCCTTTTTCCCATATTATTAGTGGTGAACAAGGGAAGTACAGTGGCTATGACCCACTTGAGTATATGTGTAGTCAGTGCCATAAAAATAATATGGAAATTCACGCTTGGATTAACCCCTACAGAATTTCCACTAACAATACACCAAATGAACTTTCAAAGGATAACCCATATGTAATGGATAAGTCCCTTGGAGTTGAAACAGAAGATGGCATTTACTATAATCCTGCACTTGAAAATGTTAGGAATCTAATTGTAAATGGCATAAAAGAAATTGTGTCAAACTATGATGTTGACGGGATACAGTTTGATGATTACTTCTACCCTACTAAAAACAGAAGCTTTGATAGTAAGGAATATAAACTCTACATCAGTTCTCATAAAAATAATCCTATGTCTCTTTCAGAATGGAGAAAGGACAATGTAAATAAGCTGATTAAAGCTACCTACAAGGCAATACATTCCATAAACGACAATGTGGATTTTGGAATATCACCACAAGGAAATATAAAAAATAATTATGAAATTTATGCTGATGTAAAAACTTGGTGTAGTAAAGATAAATATATTGATTATATTTGTCCACAGCTATATTACAGTCTTGACAATCCTGCCCTGCCCTTTGAAGATGCAATCGACAGCTGGAATAAAATACTTAATAATAAGAATGTAAAGCTATATGTTGGTCTTGCAGGTTACAAAGCAGGTAGTGAAAGCGATAGTGGAACTTGGCTTGATTTTGATGATATCCTTCTAAAGGAATACAATATTGCCCTTAAGAAAAAGGCGAAAGGAATTATGCTTTATAGTTATAATTCCTTAACAGAAAAATCTGCAAAGAAAGAAATAGATAATCTATGTAGTAAATTACAGTAATTCTCCCTGACAGTATTCGTCAAATGCTTTTGTGATTTTTACATCAACAATAACATCTGATAATTCTCTATCAGAATATAAATGCACAGGAGTATAGTTCATTGTGTAACCCTCCCAATACCCCTCAGATTTCTTTCTTTCAAAAAGTACAGAGTAGGTATTGCCTACCTGTGATTCAAGGAATTTTTTACGGTCAGCATCAGTTACTTCAATAAGTTTTTTACTTCTAATAGACTTAACTGAATTGTCAATTTGATTAGGTAACTTATCCCCTACTGTACCCTTTCTTCTTGAATACATAAAGGTGTGAACCTTTGCAAATTCTATGGAATGTACAAAATCAAGGGACTTTTCAAATTCATCGTCAGTTTCTCCTGCAAAGCCAACCATAACATCAGTTGTTATAGAGCAGTCCTTAAACTCTTTCCTTAGATTATTTACTATAGTTCTATATTCGTCTGTAGTGTAATGTCTGTTCATTCTTTTAAGAGTTTCGTCACAGCCTGATTGTAGTGAAAGATGGAACTGTGGACAAAGCTTTTCGCATTTTGCAAGTCTTGAAATGAATTCTGGGTCAAGTCTTTCAGGTTCTAATGAACCAAGTCTTATTCTATCAATGCCTTTTACAGAGGCAACTGCCTCAACGGCGTCACATAAATCCTGTCCTGTATCTTGACCAAAGCAAGAAAGGTTGATACCAACAAGGACAATTTCTCTAAAGCCCTTTTCAGCAAGTACCTTTGATTCTTCAATAAGCTCAGTAAGGTCTTTGGAACGAACTCTACCTCTTGAATATGGAATAATGCAGTAGGAACAAAATCTATTGCATCCGTCCTCAATCTTAATTTGCGCCCTTGTTCTTTCCTCAAAGGAGGATATTTGCAGGGGTTCAAATATTTCTCCCTTTATATGCTCCTCAACCTTAACATATTTCTCGTTATCTTTAAGGTGTTTTGTAATAATCGTTGCAATTTCACTTCTATTTGTGTTACCTACAACAATATCACAAATATCATACACATCATCCTCAGGGAAAGCCTGTGACATACAGCCTGTTACAACAATGGTTGCATCAGGGTTGTTTCTTCTAACTCTACGGATGATTTTCCTGTTTTTACTATCGCTTACAGAGGTAACAGAACAGGTGTTTATAATAAATATATCGCTTTTTTCCTTATTATCAGACAGAGTATATCCCTCTTTTAGCATAATCTCTGTCATTACTTGTGATTCATACTGATTTACTTTACAGCCTAATGTAATTATATTAAATGTCATAATCATTCTCCTTGACTACAAGTATAGAATTTTTTTGGGAAAAAGTCAATATACATAAAATAAGAGTTGCTACCAAATGATAGCAACTCTTAAATATTTATTTTGTTTTACCAATATCGGTTCTAAAGTGAGCGCCCTCAAATTTAATTTTATTTACAGCTTCATATGCCTTATTTAGGGCATCATCAAGGTCTTTGCCCTTTGCTGTAACACCAAGAACTCTACCACCATTGGTATAGAACTTACCGTCCTCATACTTTGTGCCGGCATGATAAACGGTAGCACCTTCAACTTGTCCGTTATCATCCATACCAAACATCTCAATGCCCTTTTTGTAGGACTCAGGATAGCCACCACTTGCCATTACTACACAAGCTGTAGGTTCGTCTGACCACTCAATATCAAGAGTATCAAGCTTTTCATCAATGACAGCATCACATATATCAAGTAAATCAGTTTTAAGTCTTGGTAGAACAACCTGTGCTTCAGGGTCACCAAAACGAGCGTTATATTCAATTACCTTTGGACCCTTTGGTGTCATCATAAGACCAAAGTATAGACATCCCTTAAATGGTCTGCCCTCTTTTGCCATAGCATTAACTGTAGGAACAAAAATCTCCTCCATGCATTGCTTTGCAAGTTCATCGGTATAATATGGATTAGGACTGATTGTACCCATACCACCTGTATTTAAGCCTTCATCATTGTCATATGCTCTTTTGTGGTCCTTAGAGCTTACCATAGGCTTAACAGTTTTTCCGTCTGTAAAAGATAAAACGGAAACTTCAGGGCCTGTTAAAAATTCTTCAATAACAATATTGTTACCGGAAGAACCAAATTTTTTGTCCTCCATAATAGTCTTAACAGCATCAATAGCTTCATCAACTGTTTGACAAATAAGTACGCCCTTACCAAGTGCAAGACCGTCAGCCTTAACAACACAAGGTGCCATATCATTTTCCTTTATCCAGCTTATAGCCTTTTCGGAGTCGTCAAACACCTCATACTGTGCTGTTGGAATGTTATATTTCTTCATAAGGTTCTTTGAAAATACCTTTGAAGCTTCAATAATGGCAGCATTTGCGTTAGGGCCAAATGCTCTGATTCCTGCCTCTTGAAAAGCATCAACCATACCGTCAGCAAGTGGGTCATCTGGAGCTACAAAAGCCATATCTATGGCATTATCCTTTGCGAAGGATACCATTTTTTCTTTATCCATAACAGGAATATCAACAGTTATAGCATCTCTTGAAATACCACCATTACCAGGTGCGCAATATAACTTTTCAAGTCTTGGACTCTCAAGAATTTTCTTAATTAGTGCGTGTTCTCTGCCACCTGAACCTATCATTAAAACATTCATTCTGTTCACCTCATCAATGGTGGAATAGTCTAATGCCTGTAAAGCACATTGTCATATTGTACTTGTTACAGGTTTCGATAACATTATCATCACGAATTGAGCCACCTGGTTCAGCAATATACTGAACACCACTTCTCTTTGCTCTTTCAATATTATCACCAAATGGGAAGAATGCATCACTACCAAGTGAAACACCATTAAATGTGCTTAACCATTCTTTCTTTTCTTCCCTTGTAAGTGGCTCTGGCTTTTCTGTAAAGAATAACTCCCAAGTGCCATCTCTAAGTACATCATCATAATCATCAGACACATAAACATCAATGGTATTATCTCTGTCAGGGCGTCTAATATCCTTTTTGAATGGTAGGTTAAGGCACTTTGGATGCTGTCTTAAGTACCAAACATCTGCCTTGTTACCAGCAAGACGAGTACAGTGGATTCTTGACTGCTGACCTGCGCCAACACCGATAGCCTGTCCGTCCTTACAATAACAAACAGAATTTGACTGTGTATATTTTAGAGTGATAAGAGAAATGAGAAGATCTCTCTTTGCTTCCTCTGGAAGTTCCTTGTTATCAGTAATAATATTCTTTGTTAAGAATTCTTCGTCAATAACAAGTTCATTTCTTCCCTGCTGGAATGTTACACCAAAAACATCCTTGAATTCCTGTGGAGCAGGAGTATAATCAGGGTCAATTTTAACTATGTTGTATGTACCTTTTCTTTTTGTTTTAAGAATTTCAAGGGCCTCATCTGTGTAACCTGGTGCAATGATACCGTCAGAAACTTCTCTCTGGAGAAGAAGTGCAGTTTCCTTGTCACAAACATCAGAAAGAGCAGCCCAGTCGCCATAAGAGCTCATTCTGTCAGCACCTCTTGCCTTTGCGTATGCAGAAGCAATTGGAGAAAGCTCTAAATCATCAACAAAATAAATCTTCTTAAGAGTATCAGAAAGCTCTGTTGCAACAGCAGCACCAGCAGGAGAAACGTGCTTAAAGGATGCAGCTGCAGGAAGTCCTGTAGCTTTTTTAAGCTCCTTAACCAACTGCCAACTGTTGAAAGCATCAAGGAAGTTAATGTAACCAGGCTTACCGTTAAGAACCTCAATAGGGAGATCTCTATCATCCTTCATAAAAATCTTTGAAGGCTTCTGATTAGGGTTACAACCATACTTTAATTCTAATTCTTTCATTATATTTCTCCTTATTTATTTTTATTTACGATTCTTGAGTCAGCCTCGCCTGTGGCAATATCAATGTATCTTACAAATAAAGAAACCTTGTTATCCTCATTTAAAGCATTCCAAACTTTTTCTGTAAATGTATCAATATCATCATTTTCTACAGTAACAAGAGTTGGTTCACCCTCATAGCTTGGAAGTGGGTTGCCGTCACCCATATATGTATGGATAAATCTACCCTTACCTGGAAGTGGATTTTCATATGAATATGTAAATCTTAGTGAGGACTCCTTGTTGCCATCATCACTTTTTAGGATTGACATAGCCATATTCATTTTACCATCATCAATTTTGATTATACCAGAAATTCTTGGTGTAAAGTTTGGCTCATCAGGTTCAAAAGTTCTTGTACGAAGTGACTGTTCAAAGGTCATTTGCTGATTCATTAGGTCATAAACAGTATCAGTCTGGTCGCCATTAGTAACAATAGTCTTATTTCCAAGAACTCTAACAGGAGCATAGATGATTAGTGATGGGTCAACAAGCTTACTTTCGTCAAAAGCCTGTGTGCGAATACCCTGTCCATCCTCAACAAAAACTCTGTTTCTACTGTTTTCACTTCTACCCATAATGAAATATGTGATTACAGCCTTTGAACCATCAGCAGTTCTGCCAAGCATAATACCTCTGCCAGGATAATCATTACTATGAAGATCCTTGAAAAATGATATTTCCTTCATTTTGAAGTACCTCTCAATCTAAAATTATTGTTTTATTATTTTCTACTTTTATTTTATCACTACAGAATAGTTCAACAGAAAGTGGTAATATCTTCCATTCCACATTTTCCATAATTCTTCTCTGTAGTACCTCTGGAGTGTCATTATTTTTAACTTCTACAGCTCTTTGCATAATAATTGGGCCACCGTCACATTCTTCTGTTACAAAATGTGTTGTTGCACCAGAAACCTTAACACCCTTCTTTAGAGCTTCTTCGTGAACCTTTAGTCCATAAAAGCCCTCTCCACAAAAGCTTGGTATAAGTGCAGGGTGAATGTTAATCATTTTGTTTTCAAATGCAGAAATAACCTTGTGTCCTAAAATAGTCATAAATCCTGCAAGGACAACTAAGTCAGCATTTTTGCTCTTTAAAAGGTTTGTGAGGGCCTCATCGTATGAGTCAAAATCCTCATAATCCTTTCTTCTGATAACAGCAGTTTCAATATTATTATTTTTTGCCCTTTCAAGTGCATAAGCATTTGGGTTTGAAGAAACAACACAGGTTATTTTGCCACTTCTTATAATGCCCTCTTTTTCAGCATCTATAAGAGCTTGAAGGTTTGTGCCACCACCTGACACTAATACAACAATGTTTTTCATTATTCAAAAATTACTCCGTCATTACCTTCAATAAGTTCACCAAGAACAACAGCTTCCTCACCAAAGGCCTTTAGTGTTTCAACAGCCTTATCAGCGTTTTCCTTTGAAACAGCAACAATCATACCAATACCCATATTGAATGTATTGAACATATCGTGCTCTGGAATGTTGCCAACCCTCTGAATTACCTTGAAAATTGGAAGAACAGGAACTGCATCCTTTTTAATCTTAGCTGTAAGACCATCTGTTAACATTCTTGGAATGTTCTCGTAGAATCCACCACCTGTAATGTGGGAAATAGCCTTAACCTCAACCTTGCTAATAAGGTCAAGAATTGGCTTTACATAAATTTTTGTAGGTGTAAGGAGAGTTTCTCCAAGTGGCTTATCAAGCTCGTCATACTCGTTATGGATAGTGTTTTCGTCAATGCCGAATACCTTTCTTACAAGGGAGAAACCATTGGAATGTACACCACTTGAAGGTAAACCAATGAGAACATCTCCTGCACATAGCTTGCTACCGTCAATAATTTTTTTCTTATCTACAATACCAACTGAGAAACCAGCAACATCGTATTCATCTACAGGATAAAAACCTGGCATTTCTGCTGTTTCGCCACCAACAAGTGCAGAATAGGACATTTCACAACCGTCAGCAATACCTGAAACAATCTGTGCAACCTTTTCTGGAACATTCTTGCCAACTGCAATATAGTCAAGGAAAAACATTGGTCTTGCACCAGCGCAAACAACATCGTTAACACACATTGCAACTGCATCAATACCAATGGTATCGTGCTTATCAAGTAAAAATGCAAGTTTTAGCTTTGTTCCAACACCGTCAGTACCACTTACAAGAATTGGTTCTTCCATACCACTCATATCAGGAGCAAAAAGACCACCAAATCCACCAATGCCAGAAACAACACCGGAAGTCTTGGTTCTTTTAACGTGCTCCTTCATAAGTTCAACTGCTTTGTAACCTGCTGTTACATCAACGCCTGCATTTTTGTAGCTTTCTGAAAAACTGTTCTTCATATTACACCTCTTATTTTTTAAGACTAATTTTCTTACTAAATTTATCTACAAAGTTTTCCTTTGGAATAGGTGCGTTGTAGTTACCTGTAAAGCAACCGTCACAAATTCCAACACCATTCTTTGTAAGAATACCCCTCATTTCCTCAATATCAAGGAAAGCAAGAGAATCTGCACCAATATAATTTTTAAGTTCATCAACTGACATAAGGTTGGAAATCATTTCCTTTTCTTCGCATAAATTAGAGCCAAAATAACAATTATGCTTCATAGGTGGGGATGAAATTCTCATATGAACCTCATCAGCTCCAGCCTCCCTTAATAGGTGAACTATGTGGCTTGAAGTATTTCCCAGGAAAATTGAGTCATCGATAATTACTACCTTTTTCCCTTTAACTTGAGATTTTAAAACATTAAGCCTCATTTTAAGTAGTCTGTCCTTCTTCTGGTTTTTAACAGAGGATAGGCTTCTACCAATGTATTTATTTTTGATAAATGCAGCAGTATAAGGAATACCTGACTGTTCAGCATAACCCTGTGCTGCATCCACACCAGAGTCTGGCACACCACAGACAATATCAGCATCTACTGCCCATTTCTTTGCAAGTGCCTTACCAAACTCTTTTCTAATTTGATGCACAGAGCCACAGTCAAGGACGCTGTCTGGTCTTGAAATATAGATATATTCAAATGCACATAATGAGGATTTTTTTGGTTCTTCAATCTGATATGAATGGAATCCCTCATTATCAATTACAATCATTTCTCCAGGACGAACATTCCTGACAAATTTTGCGCCAATGGAGTCAAAGACACAGCTTTCTGATGCAATCACAAAGCTTTTGCCTAGTTTACCTATAGAAAGTGGTCTGAATCCGTATGGGTCACGAACACCAATAAGCTTACCAGGACAGGTTGTGACAAAGGAGTATGAACCCTCTAATCTTAGGGTTGCATTTTTCACAGTTTCCTCCATTGTATCACAATTTGCTCTTTCAGTTGCAATAACATAGGCAATTAGCTCTGCGTTGGAGAAGGATTGGAAAATAGCTCCACCTTCTTCAAGCTCTTTTCTAATTTCTGCAAAATTAGTTATAGAACCATTATGGCAAATTGCCATAGCACCCTCAATGTATCGTATGACAAGAGGTTGCGAACCTGCTCTATCCAGTGAATGATATGGAGTATGTCTAACATGGGCAACTGCAATATCTCCGTCTAAGTCAAGCTCTTCCATAGCTTCATCTGTTAGAACCTCAGACACCATTCCAATATCCTTAACAGATTTGAAGTCACCATCTTTATTAACGGCAATACCTGCACTTTCCTGTCCACGATGCTGTAAGGCATATAGAGCGTCCCTTGCAACAGAGGCTACATTTATGTCCTCATTGTTACGGAATATGCCAAACACACCACATTCCTCGTGAACCTTATCGTTATATAAATTTAATTCTCTATCCTTCAAATTTCATCAACCTTGCTTTTGATATCCTTATCCTTTGCAATAACTGTCTCTGCCATTGATTTTCTGTTTTCAACAAGCTTTTGTGCAAGAGTTTCATCAGATAATGCAAGAATTTGGATTGCTAAAATAGCTGCATTAGCAGCACCGTTTACTGCTACAGTAGCAACAGGAATACCTGTTGGCATCATAACTGTGGCAAGGAGAGCATCCATACCGTCAAAGCATGGGCCTTTGCAAGGGATACCAATAACAGGTAATGTAGTATTTGCAGCAATTACACCACCAAGGTGAGCTGCCATACCTGCTGCACAAATAATAACACCAAAGCCGTTGCTGATTGCTGATTTTGCAAATTCAGATGCTTCATCTGGTGTTCTGTGAGCAGACATTACATGTACTTCAAATGGTACTTCATAATCCTTTAGCTGTTTTATTGCTTTGGAAACAATAGGAAAATCGCTATCGGACCCCATGATAATTGCTACTTTCTTCATAATTATCACCATTCCTTAAATATTATACTTTATTATTATAATTGAAAATAAGACAAAATTCAATAGATAAGAGAAATTTTTGAAATAATTGGTACTATATATTGTATTTATTGTGTGAAAACAGTAGTAATTCTTACTATAAAGGAAGAATTATGATGTTACTCAAAATTTATAATTCTTTTATATCAATAAAAATGCAGAGATGTAAACATCTCTGCAAAATTATATATTTACTTTTCTTCCTTGTCAGTCACTAATTCCTTTAAAGAAGTTGCAACAGTTGCAAGTGGCTTAAGGTCAGAAGGAATAATAATCTTTGTTGACTTGCCGTCAGCAACCTTCTGGAAGGTTTCAAAGCTTTTAAGCTGTAGAACCTGTTCAATAGGCTTTGATTCATTAAGTAGCTTTAGGGCATCTGCCTGTGCCTTTTGAACAAGCATAATAGCTTCAGCTTCACCCTCTGCCTCACGAATTTTAGACTCCTTAACAGCATCAGCCTTTAGAATTGTTGACTCCTTAAGACCTTCTGCAACAAGAATCTGACTTCTCTTTTCACCCTCGGCATCAAGAATCTTTGCTCGTCTTTCACGCTCGGCCTTCATCTGCTTTTCCATAGCATCCTGAATTTCTCTTGGTGGAAGAATGTTCTTTAATTCAACACGGATAACCCTGATACCCCAAGGGTCAGTGGCGTTATCTATAATTGTGCGAATTTCGTTGTTAATTGTATCTCTTGATGTAAGAGTAGCATCAAGCTCCAAGTCACCTATAATGTTACGAAGTGTTGTTGCAGTCAGATTTTCGATAGCACTAAGTGGTCTTTCAACACCGTAGGTATAGAGTTTTGGGTCGGTAATAGAAAAATACACAACAGTATCAATTTGCATAGTTACATTATCTCTTGTAATAACAGGCTGTGGTGGGAAGTCAACCACCTGTTCTTTTAAAGAAACCTTTTTTGCAATCTTATCAATAAAAGGTACTTTAAGGTGAAGGCCTGTGTTCCAGGTTGTTTTATATGCACCAAGTCTTTCAATTACATATGCGTGTGCCTGTGGTACAATCTTAATATTTCTAATAATTATAATAAGTAGTACCAAAACAATAATACCTAAAATAATAAGTTTTCCCATAATTTACTCCTTTACCGGTGTAACAATAAGCTTTACACCTTGTATATCTTTTATTAAAACCTTTTCACCGGCTATAATTTTTGTGTTGTCCTCACTTTTTGCAGACCATACATCACCATTTACTACAACCTGACCTACAGTGTCAGAATTACCAATATCAGATTTTACAATGGCTGTCATTCCAATGTATCTATCTGAATTTGTTGGAGATACCTTGTTGCTTTTTAGCTTTTTAACAATAGGTCGTGTTATTATTAAAGAAATAACAGAAACTGCAATAAACACAATTAGTTGTAACCAAAACAGTTCGGGAACAAAAATTGAAACAACAGTTGTAACCAATGCACCTAAGCCAAACCAAATAGAAACAAGCTGATATGTTGTACCTTCAAGAATGGCCATTAGTATGGTAACTGCAAACCAAATATATGGCATTATTTCCATAAATCTTACCTCCTTTAAAAAATTATAGCATAAGTAAAATATTTGGTCAATAAAAATACTACACAAATAAATAATTTTGTGTTATAATGGTTTTGAAAGAAGGTGACTCTATGACATTTGATGCATTTGATGAGGGTATAATTCCAGGTGGCATTAGAAGTAAAAACGAAATTAGAATACTTATCTGCTACTTGTTTAATTCTGTAAAGGAGCCTATTACTAAGGAACTAATTTTAGAGTCATTACAAAGGGACGGACTTGCAAATTATTTTGAGGCAAGCTCCTGCTTTGATGAACTTGTAAACAATAATCACATAAAAAAGGTTGATGAATCACATTTTGAACTAAACAGCAGTGGTGAACTAATTTCAACCCAGCTAAATAATACAATCCCTCTTACTGTAAAAGAAAAAGCTCTTCACTGTGCTCTTTCCATACTTGAACAGCAGAAAAAAGATAAGGACAATAAGGTTGAAATTGAAAAAACTGATAATGGTTATTACTTAAACTGCACAATGTCTGGTGGGGATATTGATTTGTTTTCCTTTAGGTTCTATGTTCCTGATTATGAGGAAGCAAAAATGGTGAAGAAATCCTTTAGAAAAAATCCTGAAATTGTTTATAAAACTATGTTATCAGTATTAACTAACCAGAAGGATTTAGTACTGGAAACTCTTAGTGATTTAATTGATAATTCACAGCAAATTTAGAAAAAGCAAAAGTGTTACACCTGGAAGTCCACATCCTGAGGAAACACCAACCGTAAACAAGCTAATGGGAATTTTTACCCCTGTTAAAAAGGTTGTTATGTTTACTAAAGCAAGTGCCGAAAGTCCAATAATCATAGTTATAAAAGCCCTAAAAAGGGGCTTTTTATTTTTTCCGATTTTTTCTAAAATATATAGAATTACTAAAATTCCAAGTAACAATAAAAATGGAAAGTAGTCCACAAAATCACCTCATAAAACAAAATACCGACGGAACTTGTCCGTCGGTAAATTATATGCTGTAATTTATTTCTTATTACAGGAAGTTTGCTATAACATCAAGTGCAATAACAAACACAACAAAACCTGCTGCAAAGAACTTTGTCCATCTTGCTAAAAAAGCATCCCAGCTTTTAGCCTTATTCTTAGAGAAGAAAGAGTCAGCTGCACCGGTAATAACACCAAGACCCTGCTGGTTACCTTCCTGTAGAATGATTACAAGAATAATAAGGACACAGAACAGAATCAGTAATGCACCCAATACAATATGATACCATAACATTATATATTCACCCTTTCATAAGTAGATTTCATAACAATATATTATATATATTATCACAATGAATTGTATTTTGCAAGTGTAATTTCAAAATTGTTACATTTTTGAAGATAAAATATTTTTTATAGTAAGGAAAGCTGTTCGTTTCCACTATCCTCATCAGTAAGGAAAGCACCAAGAGCCGGTAAAGTTTTTGTTCTGTAGCGTGTTGGCTTTTTGAACATATCTTCCGGATATTCCTGCATACTTTCAAGATACTGACCCTTTTTCATTCTCATAACAGCTATGCCTTGAGTATTCTTTGTTGTTTTAAGACTAATTGCACCTGTGTGAATAAGGAGTACTCTGCCACCAGATGATGTTAGCATAATCTCCTTGTCTGCATCAAGGTACATAACATCAGTGAGAGGAGATTTGTCAGAATATGCCTTAAGAAGCTTTCTTCTATTTGTCTTTGTGTAATAGGCATCCATAGGAACCTTCGCAAGTTTACCATTTTCAAAGCCAAACACAAGCATACCTTTGTAGTCCTTAGTGACAAACATTTTCACAGGCACTTCCCCATCATCCATTTGGAATTTGGCTGCAATGTATTCTCCAAGAACACTTGCTTTAGTGTCGCTAAAATCAGATGCCTTTGCCTTATAAACCTGACACTTATTTGTAAAGAACAGAAGTTCAGCAGAATTTGTAGATTCAATATGCTGAATCATCACATCTCCATCCTTTAGCTTTTGTTCACCACTCATACGCAAGGATTGAGGTGTAATTTTCTTAAAGTAACCCTCCTTACTAAAGAAAAGGTTAACAGGATAATCAGGAACTTCTTCAGTAAAGGATTCCTCACTTTCCTCAACATTGTAAAGGAGAATGGATTTTCTTGGTTTACCATATTTATCAGCAACATTTTTCAGTTCCTTAACAATTATGGTTTTTACCCTTTGTTTACTTGCTAAAATAGCTTCTAAGTCCTTGATTTCTTCTTCAAGGTTCTCAATATCTTCTATTCTCTTTAGAATATATTCTTTGTTAAGATGACGGAGCTTTATTTCTGCAACATATTCAGCTTGGATTTCATCTATACCAAAGCCAATCATAAGGTTTGGAACAACCTCGGATTCTTCCTCAGTTTCTCTAACAATTCTTACAGCCTTATCAATATCCAAAAGAATTTCCTTTAGACCTTTTAACAGGTGAAGTTTGTTTTTCTTTTTGTTAAGGTCAAAGGCAGTTCTTCTTCTGATACATTCAATTCTAAAGGCTGTCCATTCTTCAAGGAGCTCCCTAACGCCAAGTACCTTTGGTACACCTGCTATAAGAACATTAAAGTTACAACTAAAGCTATCCTGCAAAGTTGTTAGCTTATATAGCTTCAGCATCAGCTTTTCTGGGTCAACTCCCCTTTTTAAATCTATTGTGATTTTAAGTCCGTCGATACCTGTTTCGTCACGAATATCAGCAACTTCTTTAACCTTACCCTGCTTTACAAGTTCAATTACCTTTTCGATAATTGCTTCACAAGTAGTTGATGGAGGAATAGCAAAAATATCAATACAATTATTTTTCTTGTCATATTCATATTTTGCTCTTACCTTAATACTGCCACGACCTGTTTCATAGATTTTTCGGATAGCTTCCTGGTCATAAATAATCTGACCACCACCAATAAAGTCAGGAGCAGGCATTGTGGACATAATATCGTGATTTTTGTCCCTAATAAGGGCTGCTGTAGTTTCACATACTTCTTTTAAATTAAAGGAACATATATTAGATGCCATACCAACGGCAATACCTGTATTTGCATTAACAAGTACAGAAGGATAACTTGCAGGAAGGAGCGTAGGCTCTTTCATTGTATTATCATAGTTATCTACAAAATCTACTGTATCCTTGTCAATATCTCTGAATAACTCATTACAAATTGGGTCAAGCTTTGCTTCGGTATATCGAGAGGCAGCCCATGCCATATCTCTGCTGTAAAATTTACCAAAGTTACCCTTTGAATCAACATAAGGGTGAAGTAATGCCTCATATCCTCTTGAAAGTCTTACCATTGTATCGTAAATAGCAGAGTCACCATGAGGGTTAAGCTTCATGGTAGCGCCAACGATGTTAGCTGACTTAGTTCTGTTACCTGTAAGTAGGCCCATTTTATACATTGTGTAAAGTAGCTTTCTGTGAGAAGGCTTAAAACCGTCAATCTCAGGAATTGCTCTGGACATAATAACACTCATTGCGTAGGGCATAAAGTTTTCTACAATGGTAGTGCCGATTTTTTGGTCAACAACTTCACCGGC
>JBGUUL010000084.1:0-22136 GCA_045133515.1 Ruminococcus sp. | reverse complement strand
TATGGGCATGTTTCCTTTATTGAAACACATGACTTACATGTTTTACATGTTCTTGCCATAACAAAACCCCCTTTAATAAACAAAGCCCACCGAAGTGGGCTATCATTTAATCATTTGCTGTTGCTTCATCAATCAATTTATCAAGTAGTTCAGCCACTTGCCAATCATCCAAGTCACCTCTTTCATGACCAAAATGTCTACAAACAGCTTCCTGCTGGTCCTCTGTAAAGATGAAATTTCCTTTTACTGTTTCTTTGTTGTTACTCATAAATTTTCCTCCTTTTACTTTGCCTAACAATGTTTTGTTACATTGTCATTATAACACATCCACGATAGATGTACACCCCCTTTTTACAAATTTTTCATCTTTCTCAAACCTCTTGTATACAAAGCCGAATTGAGTTCCTTTACACGTTTAATATATGTTTTCTTCTTGAACTCCAATGCACCTGCCTCAAGCAAACTTGAAATAACCCTAATTGTCACAGCCCTTGACTTACATCTGTCAACAAAATCATCATAACTCCTAAACGGTCCGTTCTTACGTCTTTCCTCTTGTATCTCAACAGCAGCTTTCGGTCCTACACCTTTAATTGAATTGTACCCCATTTGAATTATCTTTTCGCCTTCTATTGTTCGTACTGAATAGTCAGCTGTATAATTTACATGAGGAATGAATATCAATATGCCGTCCATTGCTGCTTCTTCCTCGAATTCCCTACGTTTTGCATCATCATACTCCCATTTAAGAGTAGCAAACCAAAACTCTATTGGGTGCTTTACTTTGTGGTACATCATCCATTCACTAATTAAAGCATATCCTGCACCATGACCTTTGTTGAACATGTATAAAGACATGGCATCAAACAATGGTCCTGAAACCTTCTCAGATAACCCAGATTTTTCCTTTGAACCCTCAACAAATTCTTCCTTAAGGTGTTCCCTTTCCTCCTCTGAGAACTTAAATTTCATAAGCTTATCAATACGTTCAGGTCCCATTGTACTAAGGCCTTTACATATCCTCATTACATGTTCCTGATAGATAATAGAACCATACGCATCTTTTGTGTACGGATACCAGACAGTCGTATCGTCGATATTTTGTTTATTTGCTGCGTATTGCTCATGTGTCTTGAGTTTGAGAGTACCTGGGCGGTTGAGTGAGATTGCTGCGATGACATCTTGGATATTGTCTGCTTGTATATCCCTGAGAATGCCTCTTGCAGCTTCTTTATTAAGCTGGAAAATGCCGAGTGTATTGCCTTCGCTAAATCTCTCATACATTTTATAATTTGTTTCATCATCGGTTGTTCGTCTATCGAATACATCTCCTGTCATCCTCTCTATATCATGAATAACGTTCAACGTCTTAAGTGCAAGAACATCAAACTTAACCATGTCAACTGCTTCACAATCATACTTATCAAATGAGCATATCATCTGCCCTTTTACTTTCATCATTGGAACCCAACCGCTAATTGCACCTTTCGTAACAAGTACACCTGCTGGGTGTTGTCCATAGTACTTAACCTGTCCACATAACATACAAAAGTGCTTTACAAATAATGGATATTCCTTGTCAATGTCTGCAACTGTTCTGTCTTTCATTATTTCATCATACTTGATGTCTTCAAATTCAAAATGTGCCATTTCAGGAACATGTGCCTTTAACACACCTTTTATCCTTGCCACCTCTGGGCCACTGATTTCATAAACCTTGCATAAGTCATTTATCAGGTTTGCTGATTTGTAATATCCAAATGTGCTTATCTTTGAAGCACGTCCTTTGTACTTATTTATGATGTACTCAATCACTTCCTGTTGTCTTCCATTCTCAAAGTCCATATCAATATCGGGCATCTTCTTTTTGTCCGGTCTTAAGAAACGGTCGAAGTCTGTTCCCACAACTATTGGGTCAATTTCAGTTATTCCTAACAACTCAGTTACTAATGAACCACCACAACTTCCTCGTCCTGGACCAACATATATATCATTGTTCTTTGCCCATTGAACATAATCACGGACAATCAAGAAATAATCACATAAGCCATGACCTTTTATAACACTGAGCTCATATTGTGCCCTTTTCTTGTATTCCTTTGTCCATCTTCCCGTTTCCTTTAGCTTTTGTTTGCATATTTCAGTAAGAGCTTTTTCATTGTCCTCATAGTCATCACATTCAGGAATACTACCACTAAAATCCAAGTCAATGTCAATCTTATTATAAATTTCGTCCATTGCATCAAGCTGTTCCTGAGGATAATAACCATGCATTTTTGCAAACTTCATAGCTATCTCTTTTTCACTGTGCATATATCGTTCTTTATACGTTTCCTGTATGTGCTCAATAGTGAAACCTTCACCTTTTGCTGAACCGATTTTGCTTAGCCTATGCATCATTACATAACTGTCAAAATCCTCTTTTCTTGTAAAATGTGAGTCAGTTGTAAGTATTGTTTTAATATCCAGTTTTTCAGCTAATCTTAGCAACCCTTCGTTTGTTACTTTCTGAATATCAACACCATCCTCAATTACTGACATGGGCTGTAACTCTATGTAGAAGTTTTCACCATATATTGACTTGAATTTTTTAGCTGCCTTTTCAGCCAACTTCATTTTGTTGTTCAATATCGCTTGTGATAGAAAACCTGCAACACACGCACTTGAACAAATAATTCCTTCTGTATATTTGCTTAGCAATTCAAAGTCAACAGTCATTGTTCTGTAAAAATTGTTTTCATTTGCATCCGATATTATCTTGCATAAGTTTTCATAGCCTTTGTTGTTATAAGCAAATAAACACAGGTGGAACTTTTTTCCGCCTGCGTTAAACTTTGGTTGGAAGTATGCTTCAACTCCCATAAGTGGTTTTATTCCCTGCTTTTTACACTCAAGATATAATTGTAAAATACCACATGCATTACCATGGTCTGAAAGTCCGATTGCCTTGTGACCAAGCTCAACTGCATAGCTTACAATATTATTTATCTTATCAAAACCATCAAACATGCTGTACATCGAATGTTTATGCATTTCAAAATACATTATTTTACATCCTCCTTATATACATGCAAACTACCGAACACCATTGTAAGCCTGTGATTTTTATATGGTGAAATTTTATAGCACTTGTTTAATGACTCAGCAAGTAAGTCAGCCATATGTGAACATAACCATACATCATGAGGCAAGTTCTTAATTGCATCACAACTTCTCATGTAACAAATTATATTTATTGTATTTTCTCTTAGCAAGAACTGTACAGACTGAAAACAATGTTCAGCTGGAAATTTTATCACACATCGTCTTGTTTCTTCACAATCATCCAAAAAGCTTTTAACAGCTGTCTTTATTGCAGGAACTATGAACAAGTACTTCTCAATAATGTATGGCCCAACTTTATTTGCATATCCAAAACTATGTAAAGCTTTTGTGAACTCACTAATAAACTCATCTGAAATGCCAAATATATTTGAAACTGTATTTGACCCAGCCAGAGGAATGCTTATGCATTCCCCCATAAGTTCATAAGTATTGCTTACTTCGTTTCCTGACTTGGTGATGTGATTTACAAGTTCCTTATAATCGTTTTTACAAAGTATTGTTTTCATAGCATCACACCTCTCTATTCATAAAGCCAAGCAAATTTTTGTCTATTTCTACGTTCCTGTTCATTTATAAGCCTATCAAACCTATCTAACCACCAATCAAATTTGCATGTTGCATTTACATCTGTTCCATTCATCTCATTTCGTTTGCATTGGTAAATGAAATCGTTTTCGTTCCATTCAAACTTATCACTATCCTCATCAGGGAAGTATAAATTTGTTGCCTTACCTGTTCTTGCTGTATTGATATAGAACTGAGATGGTGCATGAATATCAACAATACCATTTGCATAAGGGTACTTCCACAAAATCTCATAGTACATCTGATATGCAATAATGTTGTCAGTTTCTGGCTGTATCTGCTTATCAATCCTTTGCCTAATGAAATGCAAAGCATCTTTCAAACTTATACGCATGTAATAGAACGTTTCCAAACATCTAGGCAGGATATATCTTGCATCCATAATGCTTATCTTCTTTGTGTCAATCATATCACAATAAAGCTTTTTTGCATCCTCAACAACCTTCATGTACCTTGCAAATAAATCATCCTCTGGAGTTTCCGGTGCTCCATTACTTTGGCGAATACTGTTTGGAACCAATGCATCCTTATGTGTCCACCATTTATCACCTGAACAATCAGCACTAAAACTAGCATTTCTATATCTTATAATATGAGTTACTTCCTGTAAACTAATACCCTCAATCCTGAAATTAAGATTTATTGTTTCAAGTGCTGTAGGAAGTGTTTTTCCTAAGAACACATCTCTTATCAGTTTATCCTTTTCCTCAACTGGTAGCTCATCATAATCACTTGGAAGTTCTGACCACGTTGCATTTGCAAAAGCTGGTAAATATCTTCTCAAATCCTCAACACTTGGCGCATCCATAAGCGTAACGTTTATTGAAGCTAAATTGTCCCTGAATGTTGTTGTTGGCTTTTCACCAAACCGAAGTTTCATTGGTAATTTTACTGGTTCTAAATCATTGTTCTTTGGCATTGATTTGTCCTCCTTTAATTTTACTTTCTAAATCAGCTCTTGATTTTGTTAAGCGTTCGCTCGTTGCTTTTCTAAGCTCTGTAAAATTTTTGTTTCCAAGCATCTCTTCGTTATAGCAATATTGATAAACAGATAAAATATCCGCATGCTTGACCAATGCTTTAGCCAAAATCTCTTCCTCTGTTTCTGGATTGAATAAAACTTTCCAAGCGGTATAGCTATGTTCCTTTATCACTTCCTCTTCATAGGGCTGTAACAAATCAGAAACCTCAGGAATCATTTGTTTGACATCATAGGTTATATCATTGGTTATGACCTCAGGAACATCATGTAATAAACCTGCCTCCATCGCCAATAACCTTATTTTATCACATAATTCGTACTTTGTACATAGTCTATTTATAAACCACATAACGAAATATGAATGCTCAGCAACACTTTCGTTCTTTATTTTGTTTTGCTGACTATATCTAACTATATTGCTCATTTTATATACATTGAAATCATCTACAATCATTCTATATCACCTTTGTAAACCCTTCCGAAACCACTTAATACATCAATCAAAGCCCCAAATGAAACCTCACTTTGTGATGTAAAAACATCTCTGCCTGATTGTGCAAGCATCAAGTTGAACTGATTGTCACCTAACGTTTCAGCATAGTAAACAACCGGCTTATTCAAGCCATAAGCGTAACCTGCTTCCCAAATTGTTCCCATGTCTTTCCCATCTGTTACTGCAAAAACTGCTCTTGCTCTTTTTATTGCCTCACAATTGTCAATGAATGTCTTTTGTCTATCCTCTTGTGAAGCTTTTGAACCTAAATTACAATGTTCTTTTGGGCTAAACACTGAGAAACCAAGCTTCCTTAAATGGCTTATCATTCGTTCCTCACGTTCAATTTGTTCAGGTGTGAAGAATGGGCTAGCAAAATAGAAATCATAGTCATTCACATAATCTAGAATATAGTTAGCTGCTTTTGTTATGTTCTCATAATCACAACGCATCTTTCTTGTAATCGACGTCAAATTGTAATAATGGTTGAACAATTCCGCATGTTTTTCCTGATTTGCATTTGCTAGTTGATTTGATAACTCAATGTTGCTTGGCTCAACCAAGCATAACAAAGCACCTGCCTCTTCCAACATCAAGTCAACTGATAAACAAGCCAACTCATTTGTGTTTCCACCTCTATTTATTGTACCATAAACCAATTCAGTCAAATGTAATCTGTCAATAACAACGTTCTTTCCTTGGTCACTTAGCATCTTTGCCATAACCACAAACGACTCACATTTTCCTACTGAATAATCTGCAAAACTATCAAACTGTGCTGATTTGTTTATAATAAACTGGTCCTTCATGCTTACGAAACCGCCTTCAACCAATTTGTTTACCAATGTTGTTTTTCCTACTCTATCAATACCTTCAACTACCACTATCATTTTACTTCTCCTTTTCTGTTGCATCATGCAACCTTTCATAATTTGTCTGTATTTTATCCATTATTGCCTGCTCAATATCATCTGAGCTAAAACCTGAATGAATAGCAATATTCATAGCAGTAATAAAAACATCTGCAATTTCATCTAACTTTTCTTCTACAAGAAATCGTTCGTTTCTGTGTGTTTTCCACCTTTTGTCTGCTTTAACAACCTCACCAAGTTCCTCGACCATTGCTTGAATATGATAGCTAAATTGCTCCAAGTTATCACCAGGGCAAGTTGCCCCAGTGACTAGCTTTTGGAATAAAACTTGATTTGTGAACGACTCCTTGAATGTATTAGTCTTCCCACTCATCGTCATCCTCCTCATTGTCCCATCCATCTTCGCGTTTACTATCATCATCCTCAAGCTTTGTGATATAATACTTAGCTGGTTTCTTAGGAACAACATCAATATCACGTTCCTTACAAAGCTTGTAAAGTTCTTTTGGTGAAAGCTCATAATAGTCAATTTCCTCTTCGCCTTCATCATCGTCTTCCCATTCGTCATCATCATCTGGCTCTTCGTACTTTGGTTTTGGCTGCTTTCTCTTTGAACTTTTCTTTGGTTTGTGTTCCTCATCGTCATTGTCCTCACTTGCATCACATGGAAAAGCCTTGTCCAAAGTTTGTAAAAACTTCTGGTCACTCAGTGGTTTAGCTTTTTCATTTCTGAATTTTGCCTTATCCATTGGAACAACAGAATATGTAGTTGACTGTTGCTTACCTGACTTTGTAATCACATAATCTCTGTCCTTTAATGTTCCGTATGCTTCAAACATTGAAACAAGTGCAGGAACTGGTGAACATTGATTAACAGGTGCCATAAGAACCTTAACCTCTTTTGCATCATAGTCCCAAACCGACCAAGCATACTGGTCTCTTGTTCTTAACTCATCATCTTCACAATATGGGCATTCTCTATCGAACTCCTCCTGACAAGGAACATTGATACCTAACTGAAAACTGTCATGGAAACGAACCTTATGTCCGTCTTCCATATCGTCAAGAAATCTAACTCTTATCTTTACACCTTCCTTAAAATAAAGGAATTTGCTTTTGTTAGTTCCTGACTTCTTCACTTGATTTTTAATATCATCTACCAAACCCATTTTTCTAGTTACCTCTCTTTCTTAACTTAACTTTTGTTTTGCGAAATGCAATGTCAAACTGTTTCTGGTCCATATCCCCTGCATCCTTTATGCCTTTTGGATATTGAAACCTTATTACCTCAAAGAAACTTCTGAGATATGTTGTACCCTTATTACCACATTCATCAGCATCTAACGCCGAAATGACTGTTGTAATGCCTTTTTCTTTTAGTTTTGCTATTTGTTCAGCTGTTATTTTCCAACCAAGAATTGCAACTACATTTTTCAAACCGAATTGCCTGAACTTTAGCATGTCCATGTACCCTTCACAGATAACAACAATCTTTTTTCTTTCATAATGACCACATAAAGTTGTTGCCCTACTAAAACCCTCATTATAAAGGTATTTTCGTCGTTGTTCAACTAACTTTGATGTTGTCCTACATACCCAACCTTTGAACTCATCATTGTCAAACATCGGGAAGACAATTGGATATGAAGCGTTATACGTATATTTTGCTTTACACATGTTCAAAGTTTGCTTTTTGAACCCACGTAATTGCATATACCTCAACTCATCTGAGTGCTCATGCCTCCAATCAATTGTTTTTAGATTGAAATAATAGTCTTTGGCTTCTGTTAACATCTGTTTGTTATCGCCACGTTTTTGTTGTGACGGAATAGCTTTAATTTTGCTTACTTTTTTTGTCCTCATGATTTTAGCTAGCTTAATGCATGCTTGTAAATCATCATCTATACCTTCTAGTTGTTTTACAAAGCTAAGTGTATCATACGATTTTTGGCATCCATAACAAAAACAAGAACCTGTATTGTAATTTACCTGCATACTCGGAAAAACATCTTGGTGAAATGGACAAACTATCTTTTCTTCGTTTGGATAATTATAATAGTGCAATACCTTTGCTAAACTATCTCCACCATATAAATCAATCTTTATCACCCGTTTCTGTTTCTTCAACTATTTTAATTGTTTTTGATATTTTTGCCTCGAATGTTCCCTTTAACTGGGCCATAGTTATTTCACCATGGTCATACAACTCTTTAATAGCTGCATTGTTCGGAACTATAGCAACATCAAGCAACGATTTGAAGTCCTTTGCTTTAACACCTGCATCTTTCATCAACGAAACCATTGCATTTATATTGTTTATAGTATATGAACGTTTTGTCATTTCAATAAACAAATCATCATCAAATCGTTCCTTTAAGCTTTCAACATTATACTTAATTGTGCAACGTTCCTGCTTTTTACAAATAAGCTTTGTTCCGGCAACACCATCAACTGCATCAACAACCATCTCTTTTAAGCCCTCTTTATCAAAGTACTTTTGCAACTTCTTTTTGTTTTTGTCTATCTGAATTAGTAAGTTGCCTGCTGCTTGTTCAAGCTCTGCTGTTTGGCGTATCAATCGCTCATAGTTAATTTTTCCACCTTTGCCTTTTTCCTTCGTTTCGGTTTCACCTTTTTTCATCCAACTACCTCCGATTTCTCACTTTTATTGTTGAAAAGGGTGAATACCCATTTTGGCCAACGAGCTCCTGTCTTAACCCAAATTATATTAGCTTTTGGAACTTTGAACATCGTACCTTTCTTTGACTCGATACAAACTAAATTGTCGTTGTTCTCATCAAACGAAACAAACTTACCACTCATTGCTATATCCTTTGAGTTACGTTTGAAAGCAACCAAAATCCCTGGCTCAATGTTGTTAAGGTAATCATCAGTTGTTTTTGTAACCTTCTGAGTTCCTTCAGATTGATTTGTATTATCTTCAGTAATAATGCAATCATTCTCAAATTCAATGTCCTCATCGCTTAATTCCTGAACAGCCTGTGCCATCTCAATTGCCTCAATAAGTTGTGTTTTGTTCATGTCCCAACGACCTACAATTTCAAGTTCCTTTGCAATTTCTCTTAATTCCTTTACTGTTTTCTCTTTCATCTGTTTGACCTCCTAATCAATGCTAATAAACTTATTGCTGAACCAATTCATATGAGTTATGGTAATTGGTTTATGAGTACATTATATCATGTTTCTTCAGAATGTAAATACCCTTTTTAATTTTTTCTGACATGGTCTAGAATACAAAACAAGGGAGGCTTTTGCCTCCCATAAGATTATTTTAGTAATTGATTTACTTTTGCTTGAACCTTAGAATAGTCATAGCCTGCTTTCTCCAGTGCTTGCTTTCTATCGGTACCAGTACCCCACTTACCTGCAATAACCTCTTTTGCTAATTGTTCAATAGTTTTCTTTCCTTTAGTAGTAGTTGTAGTAGTAGCTTCATCATACTTTGGTGTGATAAAACCTCTAATATAACGGCCGTTCACAGGAATAACTCTTCGTTTTACTTGGTTTGAGCAGTTGCCCTCAATAACTGTGATTTTGCCATTTACAACTTTTTCAACAGTACCTACGTGGTCTGGATAGCCTTTGTTATCACCTGAACCATTGTCATCCCAATCGTATAAAATTGCATCAGCTGGCTTTGGAACATAACCATCATTTTCCTGCCAACATCCCATCTTCTTAGCAGCCTCTATTAAATAATAACAACTAATTTCGACTGGCATAATGTCTGTATAACCAAGCTTAATTGCCAAAGCAGACCATGTACATGCGCACCATGACCAACCATATTTCATCTTAGTGCCTCTTGGGAAAGTTCCTTTATATCCATTATAAATATCAATAATTGATTTGTAAGAACCATCCTTTTCATTTTTCCCAATCCAGCTTTTTGCTAAGTTTACAACTTCACTTCTTAGTCTTTTGCTCATGATTGTGTGCCCTCCTTTTCATCTTCATTATTTAGTATCTTAACACCACCTAAAAGCATATTTTTAACCCAATTAGGTAATATTGTTGGATTTACTTTATAGATGTTTTCACAAATGCTAATTGACTCATTGAATACAATATAGCATCCAAATATTAAACCAAAAGGCATATTAAATGGAACTTGTACATCAACAAACTCAAGTGAAAGTGGTATGAAAACATCTAAGAACATACCAAATGTAAGTGCCAATAACAAACTTATTTTCTTCCAAAATCCTTGATTTGCTTTTTTACTTGTGATTTTCTTCCCAGACGCTTTTGAACCAACAATTCCTGATACAATATCAAATATAATAGCTGCACAAACTAGTCCAATAATTGCACCATACATCTGAAAGAATGTTGTTAATAAACCTGATACAAAGCTCATAACTCGTTTGATATTCTCTGACATGGTGATTACCTCCTTCCTAAACATCGCCATTAGTTATTATATATGTTACTTTCATTGTGTCAGCTGATGTCTTATGAACAGGCGAGTCCAAGTTATTTATAGTTGTTAGCATGAATGGCATTGTTGCACCCCATATTGTACATCCTCCATCACTACTATGTATGTTTTTTGCATCTGTTACAAGCAAATCTGTACCAAGTATATTTACAAACCCATCATAACAACTTCCATCGTCTCTGTTCTTTAATACCCATTCAACTTTAGCTCTATCAAAATCAAATAGGAACGCTTGTTTTGATTCATATCTCGCTGCCAACACTTTGTTTTTGTTAAATTGCTCTACATTTTTTCCAAGTGGTGTAAAAGCGTGGGCGTAATTTATATTTGTATATGGGTCACCAAACTGAACTGGAGTTTCTGTTTCGTCTCCTTCAAGAGTAAAAGCTTTTACGTCAGTATTATCAACTCTTGAAATCCTATAAATAACCCCATCTGACATGTGCATTATTACATATTTATCTGTTACAAATATTGGTGCGTTTTTAATATTGTATGTTGAACAATATCCTATGTCACTATAAAGACCATCACTTCCTATATGTGCCCTGGCAGGACATGTTGAAAAGTCTGACCATTTTGAACTACCATACAGTAAAGTCAATGATTGACCAGTAGTATTTTTAACTTTGAAAGCGTTGCATGTTTCTGCTTCAGTGTCAATATCAACTATAACTAAATCATCACCGGGTTTTATGTATCTAGTATTATTTATAGTGCTAGGTGACGCATTAGTTAAACCAAAATAAATATATATATGCTTTCCCCAAGCATTTATTGCAGTGTTTACATTTGCATTTTTAGTTGATAAATTTGACCAAGTTAGTGTATTATCATAATCTGTTACACTGTCAATGACCTCTTGTGGCATAGGAAAAACTAAATCTTCAAAGTCACTATCACTTTCTACAATTGTGCGTGGGCTCTTTTGGAATATACTTAATTCAGAAAAAGGTAATTTACAACGTCTTACAGTTATCTTTTTTGTTAAAAACCACGAAAAATTTAAACAACCGCCTGGGTTACCATTTGATGCTGTTCCTACACCTTTTAATGTATAGTAGCAATTCTTATTATAATCAACCAAAACTGGAGGACCCTCAGCAGTGAATCCACTTTGATAACCAGGCTGACTCATAGACTCCCTTGAAAAGAAAGGATAGGCAATATTTGTAAAATCAGAATAAAATGCATCAGTTCCTGCACCTAAAATTCCACCCCACGCTGTCGTTAAGCATGCACATGAAATTTGACCGTTTCCTTGGCTTGTTGTAAAATCCCAAACATGTCTATATCCATTTTCTACAGGTCCTGACTCAGTTCCATTATACGAACCAGCCCTTACATTTGAACCTGAATGTGCAACTACCCCTGCTTGTGCAGTCATTTTGTTTCCGGCTCTTGGCCAAATATTATCAGCATCTTCATCAATCTCATCTTCAAATAGTAGTAGTCCGCTTGTAAATAAAGACATTAGCCCAAGAGTTAAGACAGAATAACCTGAAAGATTGCTTTGTCCACATATTAACATTGATTGTAAGTTATAATTAAGCGGTCCTGTTGGTATACAAAACTGCTCAAGAAAATTAGTTACCATATTATCATCTTCATAAACTCGTTTTTCACCAGTCTTTGTATTTGTTAACTCAAATATTGCATGGCCTTTCATTCCCATTTCTCATTCCTCCTTTTAATTTACAAAATCAAGTGTAATAAGCTCTACGCTTTGTTTTGCATCTAACAACGAAACACGTAAGTAACATCTTTGAGCACCAGCAAACAACTCATCCCATTGTGCTTGTGTTATCGCTTCCATGTTTGCTTTGCTCATACCTGTAAAGTCCTCAGAGTACAATCCCCATTCAGTTCCTGTCCAACCTTTCCACGTCTTCTTGTCATCAAAACTGATAGCAATTGCAATATCACCTGTACATGTAACATAAGCAGCTTCAATGCCCTTAATTGACTCGTGTGTCAGGCTTATCTCTTCTGAATAAATCATTGCAGGAGCATCTGTTAACAGCTTGTACATATTATCTTCAACTGAAATAAATGACTTGTCATAAGTATAATATTCAGCACGCTTTGTACTGAATGTATAACAAGGCACAGTTGCCTTAACTAAACCATTGTCATGAATTGCCCCTGCTTTAAGTTTTCCAAGCTTAAATGGCGAGAACACTTCAGCAATCTCACTGCTATAAGGTGTACTTACAACAATTCCAACTTCTGAACTGAATTTGTTGTTTGGAATTAGGCCTGTAATCTTATGCTTCTCAAAGCTTTCAGTAAATGTAAGTGTTCCATCCCACTTAACTGTACCTGATAAACCTTGCCCAAATACAACACCTTTTGCATGTAACGCAGGGATTGTGCCAATTGGGCATGATGTATCTGGATTTACAACTTCATATGAGATTTGTTGTATATCAGAAACATTCCCACCTTCTTGTAAAGTCACAAGTAACGAGTTGAATGCCTCAGTTGTTGCCAATCTTGCATTCTCGTTAGTTTTTGCTTTTGCTTCATTTACTCTTAGTTGTGTTTCCTCATAAAACGTTCTTCCAAATACCTCAACCCTGTACGTATGATTAGCAACACACGGAATATAAGTTGCAAACGTTATAGTTGACTGACCTTTTTGGCAGTATTGAACTATTGTTCTATCATCGAACTGAATGCTATCAACAAATATCGCAAACTCAACAAACCCATCTTTGTCCATTTGAACCTCAATTGTGACTATCATTATAGCTGTATTATCACTTGTTGTTGCATAAGCTACTCTTAGCACTTTTACTGCATTTCTAAAGTCATCATGATATTTTAGCTTTAGCTCTTTTGCGTTAGTTGTTGTGTATACTGCTGTTGTTTTACTTTTAATTTGACTTTCAAGGTCACCTATAAGTCCTGCATTTGCTCCATTCGTTTTTTCCTTCCTTGAAGCTAGCCTTGGATTTGCACCTGCTGATTTTAGTTGGTGTTTACCATGATATGTCCACTTGTAGAACGTAACATTTGACGTAAAAACCTCACCTTTTATATCTGTATTTTGTACCAAATCACCTAAGTCGATTGCTGGGTCACCTGCAAATGTAACATCACATGGGACATTATTTACTGTTTTTAGCTCAGTAAATATGTTGTCAAGAATCGCCTGATTTGTTTCTGGTGTTCCTTGAACAATTGGAATATCACCAAAATCATATGTCAATCCCCCTGTCGTATCCTCTTTTATGTAGTCACAATATTCTCCTGAAACCATCATTCTTGCAATTGCTCTTGAGTAATATGTTGTAAAATCAGAAAACTTACCAGACGCCCTTTGCTTTGCTGATAACTTCTTTGGTGAGCTTGTTTGATATTTTGCTAATCTAAGTTTTCCATCCCTGCCGACTACTGCAAACGTACATGTACACATACCAATGTAAGCTACTAAATCCCTGTATGTTTCAATATTTTCTTTGTTGCAATTGAATATTGCTTGTCCATTTACAAGAGCTTTTATTTCATCCTCTGTTTGACCAAGCCCTAAGTTACATCTCGTTGAAACAACAGATAATAATTCGTAAGGTGTTCCAAATATATCCTCTGAAACTGGTGTATCTAAGTTTAGCATACCATCATACGCTTTAATTGAGATTGCCTCACCTGACCTATTTGCTTCACTTATGTAATATTTACCAAGTGGAATTGTTTCATATGTTCCTGAGGAAATCAGAAGGTTGTATGATAACTCTATAACACCATCATATAACGAATATCTATCAACACTCGACTTAATCGTCATACCTAACTCAGCAGCAAAAACTGTACCATACTCAAAACCTTCACCATTTACACATTGGTTTGTTATGTACAAACTGCCTGCACTTATCAGCGCATTGTTTATCTCTATAACATTACCATTTACTGTTGTAAGTGTACCTGTTATAGTTGTGTCCCTAACCTGTTGCTTGATAATTTGATTATAAATATCAGATGTTGGATAAGCCAAAACAATGCACCTCCTTTGCTTATATTTCTGTTAAGTTGAATGACATATCCCAATAGCAATTAGCATTGCTGTCTATACTTTTAAGTGTGAGTGTTCTATCTCCTGCATACATCGTAGCTGTAACTGTTTCACCATCAAATAACGAAACACTGAATTGTGCAGGTGATATTGCTCTTTTTATGGCTAAAACATCATCACTTGTTATATTTGAAAATTTTACTTTAACTTTGTAAAGGTTTGCCCTTACCCTTTCACGGTTCATATAACCCGTTTCGCCTCTACCTGTATCAGCACTATCAATATCCTGCATATCAACACTGTATTCAGTAGGAGCTGGAGGCGTATATTCACCAAACCTTATCAATTTCATTTTATCTACCTCCTGAACGAATATTTCTTCTTTGTTGTGCTGTTACAATAACCTCATCAAGAATTGTTCCATCCAAATAAATAGGAATAACTAGGTCGCCAAAATCACCTTGTTGCTGTTGATTTGAATACCCCATATCACGTAATTTACCGAAGAATGACTCCAAAGCTTTCATCATAATTTCCATCATCTTGCCCTCAGGTGAAACGATTTCGCCTTGTGTTTTATTATCACCAATCATCGCTAACTGCGGCTGATTTGCTCTAACATAACCACCTTCAGCAAGCTTTGGGACAGAAACCTTTGATATTTCAGAAAGGTTAAAACCAAACTTCTTTCCTCCCATTCCTGGGACCCAATCAGGTACATCAAAATTTAGCTTGTTCATTGCCTTAATCATACCATTTATGGCTGAAATAAGACCATTTACCAATGACTCGATACCACCAAGTATCGTATTGATAATTCCTTTTATGAATGACCAAATTCCATTGAATACACTCTGTATTTTTGTCTTAATGCTATCCATAACATTGGATATTGATGTCTTCATTGCATTAAACCCTGTTGAAACACCTGATTTTATTGTATTTACTGTTCCTGTTACAGATGACTTTATTGTATTCCAAGCACCTGTCACTGAAGATTTTATTGAGTTGAGGACCGTTGTAATAGATGATTTAATTGCGTTCCAAGCTGTTGTTATCGCTGATTTTATAGCATTCATGACAGTTGTAACAACTGATTTTATTGCATTCCAAACTGTAGTCACAACTGTTTTTATTGCATTTAGCACTGTACTTATTGATGTTTTAATTGCGTTCCATATAGTTGTAACAACTGTCTTTATTGCATTCATTATAGTTTGTATTGCTGTCTTAATTGCATTAAACACAGTTGAAACTAATGTTTGTATTGCGTCTAAAACTATTTGAAAAATATTCTTAATTAAGTCCAAATCTGTTTGAATTATTCCAGAAATTAGGCTTAACGCTACTTCGATAATTCCCTTTATTGCCTCTAACGCAGCTGAAACAATGCCCTTTATTACTTCCCAAATTCCACTTAAGAAACCGCTTATTGCAGTCCATATGCCCTCAAATATTGATTGTATACCTTTCCAACATCTATCCCAATCACCTGTGAATACTCCTGCAATGAAATCAATTATTCCACCTAAAACCTTGATAATTCCATCAATTACATCAGCAATCACACCAAGAAGGTCCATAACAATCTTTCCAACCTCTTCAATTACTGGTGCTACAGCTGGAACGATAGTTGAAATTACCCAGTTGATAAATGGAACTAAAGCATTTTGCCATATATCGCCAATTGCATCAGCAATCTTTCCTACAAACTCAATGAAGTCATTTATCAAAGGCTGAATGTGTTGTCCAAATACCTCTGAGAATTTTACTGCCCATTCATCAAGAATTGGTGCAACATACGTATTGAATGTGTCCAACAATGTTGAAACAATTGAGGATAAGCCATTAGCAAACTTTTCAAACATCGGCTTAATACTTGCATCATAAACATCAAATATCTTACCAAATGTTTCTTTAACTGAGTCGTTTAATGTTCCTAGAACTGAACTAACTGGCCCTAATATATTTGATATAGCTTGTGCAATTGCATCTTTGTTGTCAATAATTGGCTGCGTAATGCAATTAAGTATATCTCTTCCTACCTGCATTGCCAACTGTGTTGCCCCTAAAAAAGCATTAGAAAATATTCCAATAATGTTAGCAGTACATGCTTTTGCCTCAGGACCTCTGAACACTTCAAATATAGAAGCTAATGCAACTGAAAAGTCACCACAAATTTCCCAAATATCAGCTGAAACATTAAACATACCAATTATTCTTTCTTTTATATATCCAATGTTTTGCTTTAAGTATAAGTCAACTCCACCAATTAAGTTTTCAGCTATTGATTGTGCAATGCTAACAACTGAGCCTGTTATTTGTCCAAGAGAATGAATAACTGTAACCGCCCAATTTGTAGCAGCTCCTTGAACTCCCGGGTCAGTAAATATATCAATAATGCTATCTTTTATCCCTTGTAAGTGATTTGAAATCCTTTGCAAACTTGCATCAAAGTCATCTCCCAAACCTTCCTTGAAACCATCCTCAAATATCGCAAATGCCTGTTTTGCTTTTTCCTTGAGTTTATCAAGTGAATCTTCCATTTTGCTTTGTTGCTCTTCCATTGCACCGCCGAAATCAATATCATCAAAGGAAACGCCACCGCCAGCACCTCCTCCACCTCCTCCACCACCGGAAGAGCTTGTGTCTTGAAGTTTATTGATTTCGTCAAATCCCATTAAAGCTTTTTGAGCCTTCTTGGCAGAGGCAGCAGCGCCACCTGCGGCATCACTTATTCCACCTGTTGCTGCAGCTGCTTGTTCGGCTGCATCCGCAACACCTTCCATTGCTCCAGCTGCCGTCTTACCTCCACCACCTGAGGAACCACCCATTATCATAGCAGTGAATGACTTAAAAGCATTTGCTAACTGAACAAGTTTTCCCATAATAATATTTATAACTCTAATTACTGGAGTTAAAACATTGATTAAACCTTGTCCAATTGAAGCCTTCAAACTTTCAAATTGACCTGCCAAAATACGTGTTTGATTTGCCCATTGGTCCTGTGTTCTAACAAAATCACCTGACGCTACACTCAACTTGTCCTGAACAAATGCAAGCCTCAATGCGACTTTTTCTTGTTCCGTCATTTGAGCTGTTGTTCGTCCATATCCTTGTTGTAGTGCATATTGGTCAAGTGCCGCTTGTGTCATAACAACACCAAGTTCCTTTAACGACTCCGTTTCTCCTGTAAACACTGACTTCATCTTTGTGTATGCTTCATCATGATTTAAGTTATAAAATGAAGCAACATCTGCCGTTAAAGCTGTTAACTGTTCAGACATTGAATATGCCTGTCGTTCAGTATAACCAAATGCCTTTGACATGGCACCATAGGTTCCCATCATTCTCTTTGCTTGAGCTTCTGTTAAGCCATAAGCCTCTAAGGCGTTTTGAGCAAAATTGTCCACTGTATCTGACATTGTTGTGAACACTGAGTCAACTACATTTTGTAACTCAGCTAATTCAGAGCCTTTATCAATACTGTCTTTAACAAAACTACCAATACTTGCTATTGCCCTTGTCGCCATATCAGCTAATATGTTACCAACTGCAACTGACATAACGCTGAATTTTTGCTTTGTTCTTGAAGCTATCTGATTAACCTGCCTATCAAAGCCTCTGTTATTGATATTTAAGTCCAAGTCAATTCTACCTACTGATGACAATGTGTTTCCCTCCTTCCTTTATGAGAATAGAACCTCAAGCATCTTTTCCATGTTGCTAAATGTTTGCTCCAATGCTTTTTCATCCTTTAGCTTTTCATTTGCTTGCCTGTTCCTCCACTCATTTCTTATTTTGTGCATCTCTGGTGTAAAATTTTTAAGTATATCTTTATTGTCCTCTGACCTTATCTGTATTACTTTACCCAAAGGTGTATCAGCTAATAGGCCTGAAATAAGAACACAAACCTCTTTCCAAGATATTGTATTTATTTCCTGCCTTAGCCTTATTCCATACTGCTGTGCAATGCTCGCCTCTATCAAGTCCCAATCATCATAAAAATCATACCAACGTGGGAGCTTGTGATTTTGCATCACCCTCAATTGAACCACTATAAACTTCCTGAATGCAGTTCATAATTTTCATATAAGCTGCTACTGGTAAGTTCATGTCAATCAAAATACCTGCCTGTTCTTTTCCTAAAGCAACGTTTAAAAACTCCTGAACAAACTCTGTGCTTCCCATATCATCTTTTTTTGACGTTAATGCATCAATTTTAAGTAAGTCGTTAAAACCATCTTTTACTTCAAATTCCTGTTCACCAATGACGATTTTTGACTTCTTCTCTTCCAAATATTCTGATAAATCAAATATCTTTGACATTTTAATTTCCTCCTTAAATAGATAAGACCCAGGGCCTCTAAGGTTTCCTGGGTGCGTTCAATTTACTTTACTTTATTAAGCTGAAGCTGATGTAAACGTAGGTTTTCCATCAGACAAAAGCTCAAACTCAAGTGAGTCAATGTTTGTTGAGTCACCACCTGCTGGTGTCGTTACATTTATAACACAATCACCTTCAAGAGTTGCTCCTGATGGCATTTCCCATTTGAACTTTGATTGAACAGCAACACCTGTGCCAATCATCAAACTTGCAATGTAATCGTTTCCTGCATCTCCATACTGTCTTTTTCCTGAGAATGAAAGTGATAAGCCTTTACCGGTTACCTGATTTCTTTCCCAACCACCTTCATCCATCGGTGTCCATGTTTCTGTGTTTGCGTTAATACTTGGTGCAAAGTTTTCAAGTCCTCTGATAATTGTATCAGCCTCAGCATCATCAGCACGTCCTTTAATACTGATAAAGAACTTGTTGTTGTGAACTGGATAAACTTGACCTTTACTACCATTATTATCCGCAAAGAACTGTAAATTAAGCAATTTCTTCATGCCTTTCCCTCCTAACAATAATAATAAAAGTTTGCCCTTATTGACTGTTCGCATATCCCTCTTTCATCCCTATCTAAACCAATAGGACAAGGGTCAAGCAAATCAATGTAGGCATACTTCGTATCTCCAACTGTGAAGTTTGCATCCTGACAAAGTAAAACATCAAAAACCTCATTTGCCTTTTCAGAGCAATCCTTTTGATTTCTTGTCCAATGCAATAAAATGTTTACGGGTAACATCTTTACAGTTGTACAATCAGGACCACCTAAAGCCATGTTAGGCAAGTTCCTTGTACTTGGTGCAAGAAAAACTCCCACACTCTTGTTCTCATGCTTGTCAATAAAGCCATTCTTGAGAACATCCTTTAAGTCAGGGAATTTTTCACATAAATACTCATAAACCTGATAAGTAGATATTGACTTCAATGGATAACACCCCCTGACTGCTGTTTGAAAAAGTACTCAAACAACTGTTTAGGCCTGTCCTTTTTCTTGCCTGATATAAAATCCTCCCACCATTCACCTTTTGCGTTCTTATTGAACTCATGGTTGAAATTATATTGCGGGTTGTAATATAACCTTGCCGCATAAGGACCTTGTGAAACAATCTTCACTGTTCCTTGTTTAGCAGCACTGTCATCAACATCAGTTAAGACATTTTGCAGTGTACCCTCATTCAAGGGTATTTCTTGGGCCTCAATCTTTTCAGCAAGCATCTTCATAGCTGTTTTCTTGCAAGCAATTATCTTTGCCTCTTTCAACTTTTTTAACGCCGCTTTATTCATTTTAACATTTACTGAAACTCCTGCCATTATATCATCTCCAATACAATATGGTTGGCTGAACCATCTGGGTTTTTGAACCTCTCCCCTTTGAAAATTTCATGGCTATCTGTTCCAACTGTAACTTTTCCAATTATTTTTTCAGGAAACTCATCCAACTTATCAAACACAAACGCTTTTGCAACTAGCTTTACCTTTTTCCCGTTCGGTAAGTATGAAGTTTCGTCACTTTGTTGGTACCTACACATAACTTCAAGCTCACTTAAAACTATGTTTTCACCATTCTCATCAGTCTTACTATCGTAAAACTCTATAACTATAGGCTGTTTTGCTAAGAACTTTGGTGTTGGAAGTTTCATACAATCACCTCATTCCTTTATAAAGCAAATATTGGCTATTTAGATACCTTATTGCCATTGCGTTTAGGTTATTTGAAACCTTATCTGCATCAGAATATGTTATGGATAACTCACCTAAGCTATAACTTGAAATGTTCCTTTCAGAAACAGGACTTATTTCATTGTCAATCCAGTTTTGGCACTGTGAACAGCATGCTAATTTTGCTGCCTCAACATGTGCCTCATTTTCAGGATTGTAATTTCTTTTGATAGCCATGTTGATTAGCTCACTTGCTCTCTTAATGAGAATATCTGTGTTTTTAGGAAGTTCTTCAACAGGTTTTCCCATGTACTCAGCCAAGTCATCCGCACTTACCAAACAAGTAAATAAACCCATGGCCAACCTCCTATTCCTCTACAGAACCTAACTTCTCTAAGTAGTATTCCTTAGATTTCTTTGCCTCTGCATCAATGCCTTTCTCTTTACATAATGCATAAAGCTCCTTTGTTGACATGTTCTTGATGTCTGGAGTTTCAAACTCCTTCTCATCTTCCTCATTGTCATCAGCTGGTTCCTGAACTGGTTCCTGAACCTGACCACTTACGTATTCAGCAATTCCGTTCTTAACCCATCTTGAAGCATAATCATCAGGGACTGAAATAACTTCCCCCTCTTTTCTTGGGCCACGGTAAGCTGTATTTACTAAAAACTTAACATTTTTCATGTAAATTTCCTCCTTAAAAAATCGGGCGGTAAAAACCCGCCCTAATTTGTACTATACACTTGGCTTAAGAACTGCCACTGGATAACGAGTTGCTTCGTCTGGGTCCAATCTATTGATTGGGTTTGGTACCTGCCAAGCAAGTCTGATAACTGCACGAAGAGCAACCATATCCTGCTGAGCTAAGTTGTAAACAATCTTTCCTGTGTTGTCCTGAATAACTGCTTGGTCAAGGATTTTATAAGTAATATCCTGTCTCATTGCATAAACAATCTGCTTAAAGTTACCTGAGAACTGTAAAGCCTTTGTCGCATCCATTCCTCCATTTTCAGGGAAGAACATTGGTGAACCATCAAGCTCATAACTTGAACTAGACTGAACAGAAGTTTTGAAAATAGGCTGACCATCAGTAGCTCTTAAGCTTCTGTACTTTCCTCTCATTTTCATAGCAGCAATATGACCTGTTGCCATATATCCACTTTCCTCAACAAGGGAAATAACACCGTCCTCACCAAGTAAGTCATCATATAAATCCTTACCTGTTCCAAGTGTAACTACCTTACCTGCTGCAGTCGCAGCTGATAAAATATCCTGTGGCCATGAACTTGGAGCATTTTCACCGAATAAAACTGCACGGTCAAATGCAATTCCCATTGCCTCCATAATTCTTGGCTTAACCTCACCCCAAATATCGTAATCAGCATCATCAAGTACTGCCTCTGGAATTGGGATAATTACAGCTAACTCTTCTGCATTGAAGTATTTGTTAGCCCATGCCTGTTCACTTGTCTGTTTCAAACCTGTATCACCATCTACGAAGTAAGCAGTTGGCAATGTGCTTAAAACTGGAACTCTTCTTTGTTTACGTGACATGTTTGGAGCCTTTGT
>JBGUUL010000083.1:0-14341 GCA_045133515.1 Ruminococcus sp. | reverse complement strand
CCAACCTCAATAACATCCACATTTGCGCCGGAGGCGATTATGTTAGTTGCTGATTTTGAGGATTGTGCTGTTAGCATTGCTTTTGAGGAATATGAAGCATTAGCCACATTTCCAGCCAAAAGCAAGTCTGTTGCCTCAAGCCAAACTTCACCTGTGCCGTAGTCATCATTTGCGCACTTACCAGTTGGCTGTGCCTTTGATGAAAGTGAATATGCTGTGCCGTCAATAGTTAGAGTTTCAAACTTGAACATTGGGGAAGCATACTCTGCTGTGTGGTCTCTTTCTACAGGTGCATAGTCGAATGGTAACTGGAATGTTGCAGCATAGACTGTAGATGTACCAAGACGCTGTAGTGGTCTTGCTGTGTAGCCACCCCAAGCATCAGTATTTAGAGATGTAATGTCAAGAGTTACATTTTTTGCAACCTTATGTAGGTCAATATAAATTGTTGAAGAAGCTAATTCTACTGTACGAGCACCTTCTTCCTGCTTTAAATCTTTAAAGCCACTTGCATATGCTCTGTACTTTTGAGTATCTTTCTCACGGTTTGAACAGTTGATATAGCTTTCTGCAAGGAAGCAAGGGTAGTATTCACTCTGATAGTCAGATGAGAAAGTAAGTTCTTGTGTTGTACCACCACTAACATCAACTTCACAGTCAAGAATATCTACTGAATAAGAATAATTTTGTGGGAAGACATTTGCAGGACCACGATCAATAAAGAGTAATCCCTGGTTATTATCCACACCAATTTCAAAAACTTCATCAAGCCAAGACTTAGCATCTTCAGCTGAACCACAAACATCGGCCAAATCAAATACCCAAAGGTCAGAAACGTCAACAGTATGACCATAGTTACTGTACTGCCACTGACGGTCTTCGTCATTGGTGACAAGCTTTGTCATTTCAAAACGCTTTTGATTTTTATCGGTAGGAAGTAGATTGCCCCAAACATAGAGGTAGAGCTGACTCCAGTGGGTTGCTGAGTTATCAAAGAAGATGTACTGAGAATTACCTACACCATGGGATATATCGGCAAGGTTGATGCCAAGTTCCTTAAGAGTAGCTTCTTTACGAGTTTCTGTGCCAGCCTCATAGGTTTTGTATGAAGTCCATCCATCTGTTAGACCTAAATTAAAGGTAAAGACTTCACCAGCCTTAGAAGGGTTACCTGCATTTGAATATGTTGCAAGAACTGTACCAGCTTGATTTTTCAGCTTAAAGGTAATAGAACTTGCAGAATAAACATCATCAGGGAAGTTACCTACAAAAATACCTTTTCTTGGACCATAAAAGTCGTTTGTATCATAGGTCATTTTTATAGCATTGTCCCCTGTATGTGTGCCATACTCTGCTACCATATAGTTATTGATATCATAACTTGTTTCATATGCAGAATTTCTAACATCAAGATATTTTTGGAAACTTGTATGACCATGAAGGTCAACATATAGCTTACTTGTTGGCTGAACAGTTGTTGCTGTTAGCTCAAGGGCAGAGCCACTCTGCTTGAGGTAGAAGTAAACTGTTGTTGACTCATTATTAACAAGAGGTGAACCTACATAGAAGTAGTTTGCATCGCTTGATGTACCTACTGTCATTTCCTTAGTTGTAGAGGTTGGACCAGCAAGCCAATAACCTGTTGAGGTATAGTAGGCTGTTATTGTATCGCCATCAAAGTTAGCTAAATAGAATGGATATGCAGTTTCACCCTCACCAACATTTGGAGTAACAGTAATTTCTGCTGAATATGTTTCTGTAGCTGAATTATAAGTAAGTGGTGTAAAATCGTTACCGTTAATTTTGATTTGGAAACCTTCTACTTTTGGTGGAGTATAGAGTGACCAAGTACCCTTTGCACCTGTCCAACCAGATTCCACCAGTGTGAAAAGGTTATCGCCATTTGTTGGAATAGTACTGCTTGTAAAGTTCCATCTACTTGTTTCTTTTGGACCCCATCTTTCAAAAGTAATGGCTGAAATTGATGAGTCATAATTGATTGTTGCCTGATATACATTAGTTGCACCAGGAACTGACTCTAAAGTATAAAGATTTCCGTTATAGTAAATCTTATAGAACGCACCTGCATTAGGCCAATCACTATTTGGTGTGAAGTAGATAGTCTTTTTTGTTGTAGAAGGAGCTGTGGTTGTTGTAGTTGTAGTAGTTGTTGTTACTTCTTTTGGGTAGGTTACGGAAATTTGAGGCCTACCATCTGTATTTAAAGTAAAATTAAATACATAATCACCTGCAACAGTTGTATCCATTCTACAAGCTACAATATCTGTGCTAAAAATCCAACCTGTGCAATTAGTACTTGACATCTTATCTGTGTTACCATAAGAAGTTTCAGTACCGTTCTCTGTCTTGATTATATTATAAGAATAAGTTTTATTTGCCTCAAGAGAAACAGTATATTGATTATTAGAATCAAACTCTACTTTAGCATTATTGTTGAAATTACCAGAGATAGCCCAAGTAGTTTCTGCAGGGGTTGTTTCTGTTGTTGGGTAAGTTACTGTGGAAGTAGCTGTAGTAGTTGTAGTAGATGTTTCAGTTGGTTCAACTGCACCTGCATCGGAAATTACAACTTTTTTTTCTGGAGTGTAGGTGAATGTATAGGTTTTAGTACCATTTGAGCATATTCTTGGAAAATAAAATTTTTTACTTCCTACATTAAATGGCTGTATATCTAAAGCAGTTAAGTTAGTTGTAGTTTTAGTTACATTTTGTGTAACATCCTTTTCACTTTTCCACAACACCTTACTATCTGGGTCATGATCTGAAGTATTGATAATAAAATAAAAGTTTTGATTAGTAATAACATCTACATTTGCAGTATATGTTCCTGTTGAACTGTTATAGTTCATTAAAACTTTTTTTGTCCAATTTTCAATATTATTATTATTCGCATCATTATACCACAAATAATATGTTTCTCCAGCACCGACAGAAGCTAAATCATCCACTGCTTTTGCCTGGGCAGCAGTAAAGTTCATTGCAAAAATGGAGGAAACCATCATTACAACAAGAACTAAGGATATTAAGCTTTTGCCTGTACGAAAAATTTTGTTTTTCATTTATATACCTCCTTGAAAGTATGTGTGTGCTTTACTGAGAATATTACAAAGGGTTTTTATCGTCTGACCCCGAGAACAGCCTGTCTGATGACAAATATTTTTATACATTTTGCACAAACAAATTATAAAAATTTGGCTATCCACCCAATAAATAGGCCCAGATATACACACTTATTTACCATTAAAATATACCATTTTTTATGGAATTTTTCAAGCAGAATATACAAATTCCTATATCTTTGTGGAAAAGCAACAAAGAAAGAGGTGTTTGTTGTGCAGATTAAATACATCACTACATATTGATAATTCTATAAAAAAATTAAGCCATATCCAATAAAGGATAGGCTTAATTTGTATTTATTAAATTACTTCATATCTTCAAGAAGTGGCAGGTACTCCATATATTTGGAATTCATTGGTGATTTTTCAGGGTTCTTCTTGGCCATAACATTAACCATAGCTGTTGCCTTTTTAACAGGGGCGATTGTTCCTGCACCTGCAACGCAACCACCTGGACAACCCATACCCTCAAGGAGGTAACCGTCATATTTGCCTGTTTTTGCCATTTTCAGCATATTATAGCACTCCGGCAAACCCTCAGCCTTAACAGTTTTTACCTGTAAGTCGGGTTCAAGCTCCTTAAGTAGCTCCTCAACAGCCTTGGCAACGCCACCACTTACTGCAAAGCCACCACCGTTGGCACTTGCCTCGCATAATGGCTCGTCCTCCTCACACTTAGAAATATCAATATTCTTAGCCTCAAGAATACCACTAAATTCCTCAAAGGTAAGGACAAAGTCAACATAGCTACGGATACTTCTTCTTCTTGCCTCAAGCTTTTTAGCTGCACAAGGTCCGATGAAAACAACCTTGCTATCAGGGTGTTTTTCCTTAATAAGTCTTGCTGTAAGAACCATTGGAGTGAGAGCCATTGAAATATATGGGGCAAACTCCGGGAAAAGCTTTTTAGCCATCATTGACCAAGCAGGACAGCAGGAGGTTGCCATAAATGGCTGTTTTTCCGGTACTTCTGCAAGGAAGTCGTGAGCCTCCTCAACTGTGCAGAGGTCAGCACCGATTGAAACCTCAACAACATCCTCAAAGCCTAAGTCCTTACAAGCTGAACGAATTTGACCTGTTGTAACATTACCAAACTGACCTGCAAAGGCAGGGGCGATTGCTGCAAAAACTTTTGTATCACTTTTGAGAGCTGTTACTGTTTGGAAAATTTGGCTTTTATCAATGATTGCACCAAATGGGCAATTAACAAGGCACTGACCACAAGAAACGCAAAGGCTATGGTCAATTTCTGCCCTGCCAAGTTCATCAGACTTAATCGCCTTCATACCACAAGCCTCGGAGCAAGGGCGTTTTTGATGAATAATTGCGTGATACTTACAAGCATCAATACATCTGCCACACTTGATACAAGCGTCCTCATCTATTGTAGATTTTGAACCCTTGATACGAATTGCGTTTTTAGGGCAAACCTCAACGCAGGGATGCTCAAGGCACTTTTGACAGGCATCGGTTACGAACACCCTATCCTCAGGACAGCTATTACAAGCGAATTTTACAATGTTAATGAGTGGTGGCTCATAGTACTGGTCGTTGAAAAGCTCCTCCTCGATGCCCTCTGAAATAAGGGAAGGCTCGTTATAATCACGGAGAGGAAAACCCATAGCAGCACGGAGTCTTTCCCCCACTACGGCTCTTTCAACAAAAACAGAGTCACGATATGTAGCTACTTCTCCCTTAATAAGCTTATATGGGAGAGCCTCAAACTTGGTAGCATCCCAGCCTTCAAATGCCATTTTGGCAACTTCTGTAAAAACCTGTTTACGGATGCCGGTCTTTTTTGTTTCTATACCACGCATAGCAATTCTCCTATCTAAAGTAATAAATTTATATATAGTATTATGTTTTCATTATATTAGAAAGGGTTTTTATAGTCAAGAAAATTTAGAAAATTGGCATAAAAAAACAGACTTCTTGCGAAGTCTGTTAGTTATTATATCAGTCGCTTGTGTAAGGAAGAAGTGCAAGATGTCTTGCTCTCTTGATTGCTACTGTAAGCTCTCTCTGGTGAGCTGCACAAGTGCCTGTTACACGTCTTGGAAGAATCTTTGCTCTTTCAGACATATAACGACGAAGTCTTGCGATATCCTTGTAATCAATCTTTTCTACCTTATCTACACAAAAACCACAAACTTTTCTACGGGACTTTCTGCCACGATTTGGTCTATCTGCCATTTTGGTAATCTCCTTTACTAAAATACTGATTATGTTAATCAGAATGGAAGGTCGTCATCCATTGGAACATCCTGGAAATCAGAATTAGAACCATTGGAATAGGTTGCCTGTGGCTGTGGAGCAGGAGCATAGGACTGCTGTGGCTGGTAGCTCTGCTGTGGAGCTTGATAACCACCTGAGTAGCCTGTGTTCTGGTCACGCTTTTCACCAGTGAAAGAAACCTGGTCGGCAACAACCTCGGTTACATAACGGTTTGTGCCATCCTTTGCCTGGTAAGTTCTTGTCTGTAACTGACCGTCAATTGCAATCATTGAACCCTTGCCAAAGTATCTGCAAACGAACTCAGCCTGTTGACGCCAACAAACAATGTTAATGAAGTCGGTCTGACGCTGTTCGCCCTGCTTAACATAGTTCCTGTCAACTGCGATTGTAAAGGATGTTACGGCAACACCGTTGCCTGTTGATTTAAGCTCTGGGGTTGCTGTTAAGCGACCCATAAGTATTACTCTGTTTAACATAAAAATTCCTTTCGTAATTCGGCTTTCGCCTACTTCTTGATTATTCGATTAGTCTTCCTTCTTAATGATTAGTGAACGGAGAACACCGTCAGTAATCTTATAAATTCTGTCAAGCTCTGCTGGGAAATCAGCAGTTGACTCAAAGTTAATTAGAACATAGTAGCCTTCTGCTTCCTTGTTGATAAGGTATGCAAGCTTACGCTTACCCCATTCATCAACTTCCTGCAGTGTGGCATTCTTTTCAATTAAAGCTTTGAACTTTTCGATTGTGCTCTGGATACCCTCTTCGCCAAGCTTCATTGAGAGAACCATAACTGTTTCGTACTTTGCTGTAATAGCCATCTTTCTGCACCTCCTTCTGGACATATTGGCGTACATCTCCTGCACGCAAGGATTGTGTACCTTTTGCACACATATAATTATTATAGCAGAATTAAGGGATTTGTCAAGCGATTTGTCCCAAATTATTCTGATACATCAAGATTTTTCATAATCTCCATAAACAGCATCTGAAGTCGTTCGCTTTCTCCATTGAGGTAGAGGTAGCCAAAGAGAGCCTCAAGTCCTGTTGCACTGTGGTAATCCCCTACTGTGCCATTTTTTGGAGTACATTTGGGGGAGGCGTTCCTGCCCCTTTTATAAACTGCGAGTTCCTGCTCTGTGAGAATCGGCATAAGCTCCTTGGCAAAAACAGCCTGGCTATGGCAATTCACAAGTTTAACCTTGATTTTGTTAAGTTCACCAACAGGTCGCTGACCTTTATCCACCAAATACTGACGGACAAAAAGGTCATAGACACCGTCACCTACAAATGCCAAGGTTAGTGGCGACAGTAGCTTTGGATTACTATTTTCATTTAACAACTTACTCATATCTTACTCGACAAAATCAAATTCAACATCATAAATTGACACTGTGTCACCCTCGGAAATACCTGCATCACGCAAGGCATCAATGACACCACCATTTGTAAGCACCCTTTGGAAGTAGTTGGTGCTTTCGTAATCGTCAAAGTTAATACCCTTTAGGACTTGCAGTAGCCAATCGCCCTCAACAAAGAACACATCATCCTGTCTTGTGATTTTAACTTCGTGCTTAGTAATTTCCTCAGCAGGAATAACAGGAGCAGGTTCAACCTCAAATTCCCTAATTGGAGGGAGTTTGCTTAATGTTTCAAGAGTTTTGTTAAGAAGGGCATCAACACCATAGTGAATTTCTGCCATAATTGGGAAAAAGGAATAGCCTTGCTCCTCAACAAAGTTTTTAAAGTCCTCTATCTGCTCATCAGTTGCCATATCACATTTGTTACCTGCAACAAGCATTTTACGCTCTGCAAGTTCAGGGTTGAACTTACGGAGTTCGTTGTTAATTGCAACAAAGTCCTCCTTAGGATCTCTGCCCTCGCTACCACTAACATCAACAATATGAATGAGCATACGGCATCTTTCAATATGACGGAGAAATTGATGACCAAGGCCAACACCTTGCCAAGCACCCTCAATAAGGCCTGGAATATCAGCCATAACAAAGCTGTTACCCTCTCCCATTGAAACAACACCAAGGACAGGACTAATTGTGGTAAAGTGGTAGTTAGCAATCTCTGGCTTAGCTTGGCTTACAACGGAAACCAAGGTGCTTTTGCCAACATTTGGGAAGCCCACAAGTCCAACATCAGCAAGAAGCTTTAGTTCAAGGACAACCTCAAATTCTTCACCAGGTAAACCTGGCTTTGCAAAACGAGGAACCTGCCTTGTTGGAGTTGCAAAATGCACATTACCCCAACCACCTTTGCCACCACGAGCAACAACAACAGGGTCTTTGCCGGAGCAATCTGCAAGTATTCTGCCTGTTTCAGCCTCTTTTACAACAGTACCTATTGGAACGGGAATAACAAGGTCGGGAGCTTTTCTGCCAAACTTTCTGCCACTTTTACCGTCCTCACCACGCTGGGCATTGTACTTTTTCTTATAACGGAAATCAGCAAGTGTTGAAATGTTGCTGTCAGCCTGGAATAGAATATCTCCACCCTTGCCACCGTCACCACCGTCAGGGCCACCTGCTGCTACATATTTTTCTCTATGAAAGGAAACGGCTCCGTTGCCACCGTCACCTGCTTTTATTTTAATTTTTGCTACATCTACAAACATATAATACCTCTGTATAACGGAAAATCAATCCTTAAAAAGTGGCTTGATGTCTTGCATTTTCTTCTCATCAAGCTGGTATTTCTTCCTTTTGAACTTGTGGTTTGAGGTGGTGTAAATGAGAATTACACCGATTGCAAGGAACACCACACCAAGAAATATTTTGCCAAAAATAAAGAAAGCTATGCTAATTGCAATAAGGCAAAATGAGAGAACACCAACAAGAACCTTGAAACCCACAGTTTTGTAGCTATCACCAATAATATCATTAACCATATTGACTGAGGCTACCTTTGGGTTGTTGTTCATAATCTTTTCTTCAACACCGTTATTTTTATCCATACTGTGACTCCTACAAAAAAAGGACGGTTAAAACCGTCCTTAGTGATTACTGTTCAACAGGATATACGCAAGCACGCTTTCTGTCCTTGCCTACTCTCTCAAAACGAACAACACCATCAATCTTAGCGAATAATGTATCGTCAGAACCTCTGCCAACATTTTCACCTGGGTGGATGTGTGTGCCTCTCTGCTTTACGAGAATGTTGCCTGCGAGAACGAACTGACCGTCTGCTCTCTTAACACCAAGACGCTTGGATTCACTATCTCTGCCGTTCTTAGTTGAACCCATACCTTTTTTATGAGCAAATAACTGAATGTTAATCTTAAGCATATTATACCTCCGAATTTTTTACTAAAATATAATCACCATAATCCTTTTCAAGCTCAAGGATATGAAGTTTGAAGCCTTTTAAAATAGTCTGTGCTTCAAGGACATCTTCACTTTCGAGGGTAACATACATATAGCCATCATCAACCTCAATACCACATTTTATGTGTAGTACATCGGTGATGGTATTTACTGTCATATATGAGGCTGAGCTAATTGATGCACACAGAATATCGGAGCCATGCTCCCTAAACATTGTGTGACCTTTAATCTCAAAGCCTGTAATACTGTCACCTTTAGTAAAGAAAGTAATGTTAATCATTAGTTAATCTTTTCGATAGAAACCTTTGTATATGGCTGTCTATGACCCATTTTTCTCTTTTCGCCCTTCTTAGGCTTGTAAGTAAATACAGTAATCTTCTTGCCCTTACCGTTCTTAAGAACCTTAGCTGTAACTGTCTTACCGTTTGCGAAATCAAGTGAACCTTCGTCGTTACCAACTGCGATTACTGGGATTTCTACTGTTTCGTTTTCTTCAGCTGTAAGCTTTTCAATAAATAGTTCCTGACCTTCAGTAACCTTATACTGCTTACCGCCTGTTGCAATAATTGCGTACATAATAAGTACCATTCCTTTTTTATAAACTCGCTATGGTAGGTGTGGCATAGCCAACTTTCTACCCACAATACGCGGTTTCTATACTATAACATAAAATCCCTGTAATGTCAACAGTTATTTTGTAATTTACAGGCTTTAAGTGTATTTTTCATCAATACAGCAATAGTCATTGGTCCAACACCACCTGGAACAGGGGTAATTGCAGAGGCTTTTTCCTTTACAGACTCAAAATCAACATCGCCACAAAGCTTTCCGTTTTCGTCCCTATTCATACCAACATCAATAACAACAGCACCCTCTTTTACCATATCTGCTGTTACAAACTTTGCCTTACCGATTGCAGCCACAAGAATGTCTGCCTCGCTTGTAACACTTGCTAAGTTTTTAGTTTTACTATGGGTAACTGTAACTGTGCCATTTTCGTGGAGAAGAAGCATAGCCATTGGTTTACCTACGATATTACTTCTACCAATAACAACACACTTTTTTCCCTCAACGCTAATATTGTAACTATGTAGCATTTCCATAACACCAGCTGGTGTGCAAGGTAGAAAATCATAGTCGCCAATCATAATTTTACCAACATTGGATGCGTTAAATGCATCTACATCCTTTAGTGGAGAAATTGCCTCAATAACTGCCTTTTCATCAAGACCCTTTGGAAGTGGCAACTGGCAGAGAATACCGTTAATTTCTTTATCGGAATTAAGTTCCTTTATCAAATCAAGTAATTGTTCCTCTGTTGTATCAGCAGGAAGGGCATATTCCCTTGAAAGAAAGCCAACAGCCTCACAGGCCTTTTTCTTGTTATTAACATAAACTCTTGAGGCTGGGTCATCACCAACAATAATTACAGCAAGTCCAGGCTGTATTCCTTTTTTAACAAGCTCTGCTGTTTCAAGTCTAACCTGCTCCTTAACATCAGCAGATACCTTTTTTCCATCAATAATAATAGCCATTTCATCACCTACATAATTTATTTTTACTTTTCACTACTCAAATGACTTGCATTTCTTTTCTTTCTGAAAACGATTAACAAGACTATTCCTGCTACAAAGATACAGAACGAAAGCAACTGACTTACTCTTGGGGTATATCCAAAGAGGCTAAAGGGCAGGTACAGGCTATCTGTACGCAATCCCTCAACAATGGTTCTTTCAAATCCGTACCAAACCATATAACAGCAAAAAATCTGTCCTTTGAAGTTATACCACTTTTTGCTGATAATATGAAGCACCAGCACACCTAAAAGACACCATAGTGACTCATAGAGAAAACAAGGGTGAACTCCAACATAGTTTGTATTCTCGCTAACCATTCTCCAAGGAAGGTCGGTTTCTGTACCAAATGCCTCTTGATTGAAGAAATTGCCCCATCTACCGATACCCTGTCCAATCAAAAATCCGATTGATGCTAAATCAAGGGCAGAAAGGAAGTTGACCTTACGAATTTTACAGGTAATTCCTCCTGCAATTATAGCTCCTATTAGTCCACCGTAGATGGCAAGTCCACCTTTATTTATCATAACAATATCCAGCAAATTATCCTTGTAGTCCTCCCATTTAAAGGCTACATAATAGAGTCTTGCACCGATAATCGCAAATATTACACCTACAATAATAACATTCAGTAGTTCATTTCTATCAACACCAAAGTAAGGTGCTCTCTTTAGTCCATAGGCACAGGCAAGAAGAAGTCCTCCTGCAATAATAATTCCGTACCAATAAACACTTGTGCCACCTATAGAAAACGCAACTCTGTCTATATCAAGGTCAAAACCAAGACCTGGGAAAGAAACATTCATAATTTTCCCCCTATCTTATAACTGAAAGTGCAGAATTATCACAGTCAATAAACTTGTCAAAAGCACTTTTAACATCATCAAAGGTAAGATTATACACAGCATCAACATAGGAGAAGAATTCCCTATCTGTAAAATGAGATTCCATAAGGTTGTTACCGATTGAGGTTATAGAGTTTAAGGCAGAAAGAGTATCACCGTAAACTGCTTTTTTGCAAATTTGGTAATCCTCCTCTGAAAGTCCATTTTCCTTTAAATTCTTCACATATGATTTGATATAATTATAAACCTCCTCTGGGTGTCTGCTTTCTCCTCCAAGTAAAATTGAGAAGTAACCAGGGCCCTCAAACACTTCATAACCAAAGCTTTGGTTTATAAGTTCCTTATCAAGCAGTTCCCTATAGAGAGGACTTACGGAGCTGAATATCATTGCAAGTAGCACATCAAGTCCAGCTTGTTCCTTAACGGTAGTTCTACTGTCACCCTTACCCTTAAAGCCCATATTAAACATAGGCACAGCAACAGGCAAGCTCTGCTCAACAAACTCCTTTACGATACCGTATGGTTCATCATCAAAATAATTTGTGATTTTCACATCCTCTGACGGCTCAAGCAATCTGTCAGCAACCTGGAGAACCTCATCAAGAGTTGCCTTACCACATACGCAAAGAGCCATATTATTAAGATTATAGAATGTGTCATAGCATTGATACAGCTTTTCAGGGGTAATTTCTGCAATACTCTCTACTGTTCCTGCAATATCAATCTTTACAGGGTGGTTGTGGTACATACATTCAAGAAGATTGAACATTACCTTCCAATCAGGGGAGTCATCATACATTTTGATTTCCTGACCGATAATACCCTGCTCCTTGGCAACAGTTTCCTCTGTAAAATATGGCTTTTGAACAAAGTCAAGGAGGATTTCAAGGCTCTCCTTAAAATTATCTGTAGTTGAAAACAGATAACAGGTTTTGTCAAAGCTGGTGAAAGCATTGGCATTTGCACCTGTTTTTGCATATTTTGCAAAGGCATCTCCATCTTCACTCTCAAACAGCTTATGTTCAAGGTAGTGTGCAATACCGTCAGGAACAGTAATAATTTCGCCGTCATTCTTGCTAAACCTTGTGTTCACTGAACCATATTTTGTGCCGAAAAGGGCATAGCTACCACTGTATTCCGGCTTTTCATAGACATAAATATTAAGACCACTTTTGTGCTTAACCTTATAATACTTGTCCCCTGTTAGGGCAGACTTTACTTCTTTAACACTCATTACTTACTCTCCAATACATAGATAGTATCCAAAAGGAACTTCTTTGATTTTTCCACAATTTCTTCCTTGGTAATTTCTTTTACAATGTCACAAACCTCATTTGGACTGATAATACTGTCACATAGTGCCTGTGCAAAATACCAATTTTCAAGTCCTGATTCACTATCTGTAAGGGAAACAAAGTCGTTACAGAGGGAAAGCTTTGCAGAGTCGATTTCAAAGTCAGTAATATTGCCATTCTTCATATCTTCAATTTCAGCAAGGATTGCCTTTTGCGCCTTATCTATATTTTCCTTTTCCACTCCACTATCCACAATCATAATGCCCTTTGGCTTAACATATCTTGCAGAACAGTAATAGCAAAGGCTTAGCTTTTCTCTTACATTATTAAAGAGCTTACTGTGGGCAGTACCACCTAAAATTGTTACTGCAAGTCGCATTGCCATAATATCCCTTGTGGTACTTTCCTTACCTGTACGGAATCCCATAAACATTTTACTTTGGGTAATGTCCAATACTTCCTTTTTATTCTTAACCTCTTTAACATCGTAAACAACACTACTATTTACTGATGGGAAGGTTCTATTTTCATTTGCAAAACATTCTGCAAAAATATTCTCTGATTTTTCGCTGGAACTTTCTCCCACATAGAAGATTTCCACTCTTGAATTATCCATAAGGCTCTGCCACTTTTGATAAAGATTTGCAGGTGTTGTTTTTTCTGCATCCTCAGCTGTGCCAATTCTTGACAATCCGTAAGGCTCATTACTGCACATAACCTCTGTTGCCTTGTTAATAAGATATGTTCTTTTATTGTTAAATTCAGAGTCAAGTGCGTCTTGGAACTGTCGTCTTTCCTGATTATACTCCTCCTGACAAAAGGCTTCCCCATCTAACTTAGGGTTAAAGATAACATCACAAAGTAGCTTTGACATATCCTCAAGGACTCTATCGCCCTGAAAGGCGTATTTATCATCAATACCACTAATGACAAAGGAAATAACCTGATTATCACCACTTTTACGAACAGAGGTGGAAAGATTTGCACCGTAAAGCTCACAAAGTTTTTTTGACAATATAGTATAGCTTGGGTAACTCTTAGTTGACCTTGTAAGGATAGCTGAAACCAAAGTGTTAGACACTGCGTCCTCCTTAGTTAAAGGCACAATAAAAGAAACAGTAAGCCTTGTTGTTTTGAACTTGTTTGTATTTATAGTTGTAAAATAGACACCTTTGCCTATTTCATTTCTCTTTATAGACTCCATAAAATTCCTCCTATTCTTTTTATTATAACACACAGAAAAGGATTATTAAAGTACTTTAGCTTGTTTTATATATTTCATTTTTTTACTTTCTCAAATTTTCTCTCATCTGCAGGGAACACATCTGCAACTTCGCTGATGGTTATGTATGCTGTAGGGTCAATTTTCTTTACAATATCCTTCATTTTTGTAACTTGAAATCTGTTGACTATAAAATACACCATAGTTTTACTTTTATTTGAATAACCACCAACTGCATTAAGTTTTGTCATACCACTTTCAAACTCTGCAGAAAGCTCACTACATATTTCATCAGGCTTTACAGTAATTATTATAGCACACTTTGCTCTATCAAAACCATCAACAATAAAGTCAATGGTTTTAAGGGCAGCCATATATGTAACAATGGAATAGAGTGGTAATATCCAGCTATTGATTACAATACCACAAATAATATAGAGAACCACATTATATATCATAATGAAAGAACCAACAGAGAGGCCAAGCCTTTTTGCAAAAATCACAGACAAAACCTCTATACCATCCATAGCTCCACCAAACCTTAGTGCAAGTCCACTTCCTATTCCTGAAATTACACCACCGAACAATGCACATAATAACAGGTCTGTTCCGGCAAGAGGAGAAGCAATACTATTATCAATTGGTATAACATCTGTAATCAGCCAGGCCGATAGGGAATAAATTCCTATTGTATAAAT
>JBGUUL010000082.1:0-2251 GCA_045133515.1 Ruminococcus sp. | reverse complement strand
AAGATTTCAAGAATCTAAATGTGTATACAATCATCTTACACTACTGTATACCATCATACTCTTGACAAGAGACCTGCCCCTACAATGTTCTAAATTGGTTGAATCATAAAATCGCGTCGCAGACCCTTAATTATTCATTATTCATTAACTTATCCCGACAAACCCCAATTTGTTTTAAGCATAAAAAGGTGGGGCTTGACCCCCACCTTACCTTTAGAAATTATTTATTCATATTACAGTTACAAGAACAGCTCTCCGTTCCCTTTCCACAGGTTTCCGCATAGGGGCATCCTACACATTTTACACCTTTTCTCTTGGCTTTTACTATATAACCAATGGCGCAACCTAATATCACCAAAACAACTGCTATAACAATAAAATTCTCCATATATTTCTCCTGATTATTTTACTGCTACTCTTTTCTTTTTATTCATTTTTGCCGTCTCTACCTTTTTATCTCCACGGACACAAAGCACAACAAGAATTGCAACAAATATAAGAACTGCTATAAGTCCTGCAACAAAACCGTTGCCCAATTTTCCTGTTGTCACAAGTGTACCAATCTGATATACGAGATATCCTACTGTGAAACCTGTTGCAAGTTGGAGAGCAATTCCACCCAAAAGCCATTTTGCACTCTTCATTTCAGAACGCATTGCACCAATTGCTGCAAAACAAGGTGGTGAGAAAAGGTTAAACATTAGATAAGCAAGGGCGGCAACTTTTGTAAGTCCCATTGTTGTTGCTACTTCATTAGCACCACCCATAAGTGCTAATTCTTCTGTATCAATAAAATTTGTAATTGAATAGCACACTGCTAATGTACCTACAACATTCTCTTTAGCAATAAATCCAGTAACAGCAGCTGCGGCAAGTTGCCATGCTTTGATACCAACAATCGGAACAAGCAAATAGGAAATGGGATTTGCAATTGAAGCAAGAATTGAAGTGTTTGCACCTTCGTTGATTACTTCAAATTCCCAATTAAATGACTGCATTATCTGTACAGCAGTATTACAAAGAAGAATAACTGTACCCGCTTTTACAATATATGACCAACCACGTGAGCACATTGAAAAAAAGGCTCTTTTAATACTTGGAATTTTGTACTCAGGCAATTCAATAATGAAATATGTCTTTTTCTTACTATTTCCCGTTATTCTGTTGATAATCAATGCGCCAACAAGGATAATAAAAATACCTGCAAAATACATAAGAGTTCCAACCCATGCAGCATCGTGGAAGAACGCACCTGCAAAAAGTGAAATAACAGGCAATTTTGCACCACATGGCATAAATGGTGCTAACATAGCTGTTGCTCTGCGTTCTCTTTCATTTCGTATTGTACGACAAGCCATAACACCGGGAATTGCACAACCAGTACCAATAACGAAAGGAATAACAGATTTACCTGAAAGTCCTACTTTCTTAAAAATAGGGTCAAGAACAACCGTTGCCCTTGCCATATATCCACAATCTTCAAGCAATGCAATAAGGAAATACATTACCATAACAAGTGGTAAAAAGCCTACAACTGCACCAACGCCGCCGACAATACCGTCAACTAACAATGATTGGAGAATTGGTGTTGCACCCTGCACCCAGTCTGCAACGTATCCTTGAAAATTTTCAATTATTCCTACGAGGACTTCTGCAATCCACGGACCTAACCATGCCTGAGAAATCTGAAAAACCAAAAACATCACTAATGCGAATATTGGTAATCCAACCCATTTATTTGTAATGACATCATCAATCTTGTCCTGTGAATTTTTGATTCGTGTTAATACTTTTCTTGTTTCAACTGTTTTGACAATTTGGTTTACAAAATCAAATCTTTTTTTGTCTGCAAGTAAAACTGAATTTTTATCATTAAAATCAACATAACCTTGAGTATATGGTGCTCTCTGCCCTTTTCCATAAAGATTTATGGCAGTCTTCACCAATTCCTTAATTCCATCGGCAGATGTTGAAACAGTTTCAACAACAGGACAGTTGAGCAACTTACCTAAAGAATTCACATCAATTACAGTTTGTTTTTTCTGGTTAATATCACTTTTATTCAGCGCAATAACAGTAGGAATTCCTAACTCTAAAATTTGAGTTGTAAAGAAAAGACTACGACTTAAATTAGTGGCATCAACAATATTGATAATAACATCGGGATTTTCATTTTTTATGTAATCGTGAGTAACACTTTCCTCACTTGTAAATGGTGACATTGAATATGCACCAGGAAGGTCAACTGCAA
>JBGUUL010000081.1:0-1501 GCA_045133515.1 Ruminococcus sp. | reverse complement strand
TAGCTTAACCCCCATTTCTGCACTTTTGAACATATCTGTATGTGTTGCATTTTCGTATTGCCAAGCAGCATTAAGAATTGTTGCTTCAGAAAATTTATTACCAATCAGCTGTACACCTATAGGCATACCATTGCTGTTAAAGCCACAAGGTACAGTTACAGCAGGCAAGCCGGCTATATTAACAGGCACTGTAAAAATATCTGTCTGATAGGTTTTTATTTGGTCATTTAAAGCCTTACCGTTTCCAAACGCTGTTATTGGTACTGTTGGAGCAAGAATTACATCAACATTTTTAAATGCATTTTCAAACTCCTTTACAATAGTACCACGCAAATTCTGAGCCTTTTTATAGTAAGCGTCAAAATACCCTGCACTAAGAACATAGGTACCAAGCATAATTCTTCTTTTTACCTCACTGCCAAAGCCCTCGCTTCTTGTTCTGCAAACCATATCGTTTACATCGCTATAAGCAAGAGTTTTATAGCCAAATCTTATACCATCATATCTTCCAAGATTTGATGAAGCCTCTGCACAGGCAAGTATATAATATACAGGTAATGAATATTTCAGTGTAGGCAAATCGAAATATACAATCTCTGCACCAAGGCTTTCGTAAACCTTGCAAGCCTTTAAAACAGCTTCTTTAACATCGTCACGAACACCCTCAAAATATTCCTTAGCTATACCTATCTTCATTCCCTTTATGTCATTTCTCAGGGTATCACAGGCTTTTACACCCTTACTTCCCTGTGATGTTGAGTCCATAGGGTCAAATTTTGAAATAGCGTCATAAACAATAGCTGTATCTTCAACGGTTGTTGCAATTGGTCCTATCTGGTCAAAGCTTGATGCATAGGAGATAAGTCCATATCTTGATACACTGCCATACGTAGGCTTTAATCCAACTATACCACAAAAGCTTGCAGGCTGGCGAATAGAGCCACCTGTATCTGAGCCTAAGCCATACACAGCAATATTACCACCTACAGCAGAAGCAACACCACCTGATGAGCCTCCTGCTACATAATCAAGATTATGTGGATTTTTAGCACCACCGAATATAGATGTTTCGCAGGATGAACCCATTGCAAATTCATCCATATTTGTTTTACCAAGCAGTATAGCATTTTCCTTTTGCAGAATATCCCATACTGTTGCATCGTAAATTGGCTTATAATCCTGCAACATTTTAGAGCAACAGGTTGTTTCTATACCCTTTGTTGAAATATTATCCTTTAACGTCATAGGTACGCCTGCAAGCATAGAAATTTCTTCTCCCTTTGCAAGCTTTTCGTCTACTACCTTAGCACTTTTTAATGCTGTTTCCTCTGTAACATTCACATAAGCGTTAAGGTCACCATTGGTATTGTTAATAGCATTTAAATATTGCTGAGTAAGCTCTGTACAGGTTACTTGTTTAGTTGTAAGCATTTCGTTAATTGCTTTTATCCTGCTTTTAACCTCTGCCATTGGTATCAATCCCTTCTTATTTTATAAGTCT
>JBGUUL010000080.1:0-4534 GCA_045133515.1 Ruminococcus sp. | reverse complement strand
TCGGGGAATCCTCCAACCACCATTTCTGCTGAAAGAAGTGATTTCTCTATATGTCCATTATTTCACAAAGAGCCACATCGGCTCGGGAAATCCTCCAAACAAAAAAGAAGGGTGGACACCATCAAGGCGTCCACCCTTCTACTACTTATCCTAATTATTCTATTCTTTCTAAGAGGTCATATCCTAAGAGCTGGCTAATCTTCTTCAATTTCTCAATCTCAAAAGGCTTTCCATAATAGCCTGCATAGTTTATCCAGTCACCATCTCTTTTCACTCCTAATTCAGCCTGCAATTTAGTCTTAGAAGTCTTAGCATCCACACGAGCTGTCTTGATTACAATTGCAGAACTAACATATAGCTTATGCATTGCCTGATAGGTTCTTTTCAAAACATCTTCCAAAGCAGAAGTCTTAATTTTACCTGCCTCCACCTCAGAAGCCATACATTTTAAGACGCATACCAAAAAACTATCATAAGTTTTCAAAAGTTGTTCCTTGCCCAAAAGTTCAAATGGCTGATTGTTTTTAAGGGCTTCTCTATTTGCTTCATTTATCTCCGCACCATTGATAGTCCACTGAAGATAGAGGATTTGACTCAAATAATGGTTCTTATCTAAGAAAACAGGTTTATAGTCTTTAGGCCACAGCTTCTTTGTTTCAAACATAGCCTCAAAATCAAAATAGTCGATGCCTTCATTGGTTCGGTTGTGATAATCAGGATTGTCCTTGACTTCTATATAACCAGAACTCAGATATTCTTCTTTTCTTGCTCTAAGTCTTTCTTTACACTTAGGAGTCAAGTGCAAACCAGGTGTGCCGGTAAGTTCTGCTATCTTACCTAAATAACAAGCACCGGCCTTAACATCATGGAATGCTCTTACAAGGTTTTCACCCAAATAAGGCACTGACACAAACAAGTCAATAATATCCTCATCCTCAGCACCCATATTCTTTACAAGGCAGCAGCCAACGGTTTTATCTGTATTAACAGACCAAAGGTTATCCACTTGATAATATTTCTGCAAATCAGGCTCTATCCAATTACAAGGATACCGTCTATAAAGGCAGTAATAGTAATAGCCTACCTGCTCTAAAAATCTTCTCCACTTAATATTTAAGGGAACATCTTCTACTGAGGCATACTTATAACCATCTTCATCAGTCATATCTTCCTCAGTAAATTCAAGGGAATCGAAGTAACCCACATAAACAAAGTCATCATTAGGGCATTCATCGCTGCTATCCTCAGTTGCTTGTGCAGGGTTTTCTATATGCCTTAAAATCCATTCAATCTGAGCACTCCTTTGTTCTTTAACCTCATAGGTCCACTCTCCATCCATTGTTTTGAATGTTTCATAGAGGTCTTCAACAAAATAAGGCAAGAACTTAAAAAGCACATACTCCAAACCCATAGTGTATCTGTTGTAAGCAAACAGATTCAGGTTGTAAAACACATAATCTTTATTATGTTTCTTCTGCACGAACTGAGAGATAGGAGGAAAATCAATGCCATCAGCTTTTACCTTGAACGAAACACCAATCTCCTTAAATTCAGGAAGAGTATTGAGTTCTTCCAAATATGCTAAGACATTTTTACCTTGCGAATGCAGGTCATTCAGCATGACCTCGTACAGGTTTTTCTTCAAATGGACAAACAGATTAAAGAAAGGGAAGTCATCAGCACAACCCTCAACATCACCGCCGCTATGATAGTCATAAACCAGATTAAGTTGCTCACTCATAATTTGGTGAATACCATTTATATAGTCTTTTACCTTTTCTCTTGTCACAGGAAACACCTCCTAATATTTTGATTTTTTGATATCAAATATTGCCACCAGTATAGCATGGAGGCCTCAATATTTCAATTAACAATCCTCGTTTGGAGGATTCACCGAGCATGAATTTCAAATATTTAATAATATCAAGTGTAAGCTATATTGAATTCAACAGAAGGCCCTTCGCGCTTAGAACAAGCGGAGGTATAATCCAAACAATATCAGTACATTGTTTGTCCTACACAAGATAAAGGAGGTATTTGAATGTCTAATCAAAAGACAATTATTACTACATTTTATTACAGAGTCAGCACAAAGGCAGAGAGCCAAAAGACGTCATTCAAGGCGCAGCCTGCTCTTTTTAAGACTCTGATGTCCCTGCCTGAGTATAAACACCACAAGCCTGCTCAAAGATTCTACTTTGATTATGGTACATCAGGCACCAAGCTCAACAGACCTGGATTTAAGCAGATGCTAGAGGATGCAGGACTTGATGTTGAGATTGAGGACAAGAAGAAAATTCCACATCCTGACTACCCAAACAAACTTATGAATCAGCGCATCTACAAGGTCTCTGTAAACCCCAACAAGAAACCCTTATTTGAAGAAATTTGGATTAAGAACACCAGCAGATTTGCTCGCAATATCAATGGCTACCAAATCCTTCAAACCTTAAGACTTGCTGGAGTCTATGTTTACTTCATTGATATGGGACTTACTTCCAGAAAAGAAGAGGATATGCCTGCTATCAGAAAACGACTTGATGAAGATATGGCTTATTCTGAACAAAACAGCAGAAACAGAAGAATCACTCAAATCCAATACGAGCAGGAAAACCGTATAAGTGGTCAGCCTTATGGATACACCTATCACAAAAAAACAAAAGCCTCTGCACCTTACTACACTATTCATCCATTGGAGAGTGAAGTAGTCAAGAAAATCTTTCAATACTGCATTGATGGTTTTGGTGCTGTAGCCATTAGCAAAAAACTATCCCAAGAAGGACATTTTAACCGGAACGGAAAACCTTTCTCGGACAGTTCAATCAAAAAAATCCTTGATAATGAGAAATACATGGGCTTAAATACCTGTGGCAAATACACCACAGGTACACTATTTGAAAAATTGGACAGTGCCATTATTCGCGAGGACTATAAAACTCGACTGGCAGAAAGTGAAGGGCTACCTGCTATTATCTCTCCTGAAATGTGGGATGCTGCACACAATGCAATTGTAGCCAGACAGACTAATCCTAAAAGCACTCATAGGCAGGCTGCCATCCCAAAGCACCCTTTCAAAGAATTGCTTACATGCAGTTTTTGTGGCAATCACTTTGTCTATGACCACAACAAAGGCAGAGGTTTTTTTGAGTGTGCTACCAAAGCACAAAAAGGTATAAGTTCCTGTAACTGCAACAACCTCTTTGTCTATAAACTTGATGACTTCATTAGGAGCCTTCAAAATGGGGGACTACACTCTCTCATTCAAACTGACTATGAGATGACTATTATTTCTCTTATTACCTTGATTGAACTGTATTTAGACAAATATAAGAACCCTTATAATATTTCAGAAGGCAACGAGGAGGTTAAAAGGCTACAAGAAGAATTAAACTCCTTGCAGCAGACGAGAGATGACCTTCTGGATATGCTTACAGGTTCTTCTTATAGTCAAAGCAGTTTTAACTCATTCAAAGAGAAAATCAATGAAATCGAAGAACAGATAAAGTCCTTAGAATTACAAATAAAAGACTTACTCGCCTCGCCTGCAGAAACCTCAGAAACCTTAAAATCTTTATTCTCCACAGTTTTCCAGGAATTTGCTTTATTTGAAGGCAAAAAGAAAAAATACACTTCAGAAGAAGTCCTGCAAATGCTTTCTAAAATAAAAATCTATGGAAAAACAGCGAACAATAAAGGCGGAAGACCCCCTGCGACTATTCTTGTTCCTATACTGAGACCAACTGAACAAGCACAGGGGCTGATAAATCAAGGATTTAGTAAGTTCAAGTACAGATATCGTGATACACTACCAGATTATGAGCCACCTGACGAATTTCCATCAAATAGGTCTGGACATCACTCCATTGAGGATGTTAATCCTATCGACAGAGATGATTTACCTGACTATGAAAGAGCGAAATTCTATACACCTGCTCCAAAGGGAAAAAGGCAATGGCCCACAACAGAAAGCAAGTATCTTTACCTCGGCGAAGCATTTTTCACCCATGATGGAGGAATAGGATACGTTCAGAATTTAGGTGTAGAAGGAGTTTCTACACTTCAACAGATAAAAGAGCACACAAACAAACTTTATGCTGAGTTTTTAGAGGCTCAAAAACTCCATGTTGGCGCATAAAAAGGGGAGTAGCACTTAATTAAGTGCTACTCCTTGTTCTCCCTTCCGGTGATAAGCCAAACCTTGAAAAAAAGCGGTCTCTGGTGTATACTATGTGATATCAAATTCCTTATAAAAAGGTGAAAATAGTGTGCATAATATTTCGGCATTATTCGTCTGTTATTCGGTCAGTGACCGTAATAATATTTTTTCATTTTCTGGATTTTGATGTTAAACACTACTCCAAAAACAAGAGTTTTAAGAATCTTGCAAATTCCAAAACCCTTGATAATACAAGGCTTTACCGAGCACGGAGTTTAGCAAACTATGTACTAATGTCCGGCCCACCCGGCTCCGGCAAATCCATGCTGGCCCGAAGGCTGCCCGGAATTTTGCCCGACATGACCCGACAGGAGGCTT
>JBGUUL010000079.1:0-17763 GCA_045133515.1 Ruminococcus sp. | reverse complement strand
TCAGCTTGGCAGTACTAATAGGTCGAGGGCTTGACCACAAGAGTCTTTTTTGGTCAGCTAATTGCTTCTTATTCTTTATTCAGTTTTCAGGGTGTAAGCCCTTTTACATACGGTTGCTATGCAACCCATTATTTAACAGTTTAGCCACACTTTAGTGTGGTTTTTTTGTTGCAAAAAATCTCTTTTTATGGTATTATATTGGCATACTATTAAAAAGGAATGATATTATGTTTAAGAAGATTTTAACTCTTGCACTTGCTTTGTGTGTTTCTTCATCTGCTTTTGCACTTGTAGGTTGCTCAGAGTCCTCTCAAAATGCCACTGAGGACACAAAAACTACTACAGTAGAAACAACTACATCTGTTACAGAAAATCCATTATACAAGGAAATAGACGCTTGTATTCAGAATATGGTTATGGCTGACAAAACCAATGAAATGAAGTATGAGCTGAAAAAGTACCCTGATTATTTCATCAACGGAGAATATGGTGGGGAAAAGGAGTTTGAAAAGCTGGTAGAGGAGAACTTCTACAAATGCGATACTGATTATGAAATTTACAGCATTGAAGATGTTTCTGCCCAGTATGCACAGTCTGTTGAAAAGGAAATCAACGATTACTACGGCACAAGTGTTAATATTGACGGCGTGGCAAAGGTTGAGGACGGTTTCCGTTATTATAATTACGACAGCGACCAATATGTTGACCAGACAGAGATTGTTCCTTCCACAGAGTATTATATCAAGGCTGACGGCACTTGGTATTATGGCTGGGGCATTGAGCTAAACGCAGAAATCACCGAGCTTGAGCAGACAATGGAATAAGTTTCTACCTCCTACAGAAATGTGGGAGGTATTTTTATACCTACATAGAAAAGTATTACTGTATTTCTAAATCTATTCTAAATGACAAAAAACCTCCCACAATAGCTGTGGGAGGTTTTTGTGTAAATACTTATACGATTATTTAGATGCGTTTGTAAATAGCTTTTTGAGCTGAGATACTGAGGTTTTGTATGTGTAGGAGATTTGCTCACCGTTTACGGTTACATAAATCTTGTTGCCCTTTTCATAGAACTTAACCTCATCGTCGCTTCTGTCACCACTATAGCTAAACTCCACTGTCATAACAGGGCTACCAGAAAGGCTCTCGCTTGTAAATTCGTGACGGTAGAAGTCTGTGCTATGCATATAGTCAAATGCTGTCTGGAAGTCGCCAAGCTCAATTTCCTTGTCGTTGCACTTAACTGTTGTGTTGTTGTTGCTGTCAGTTTCAAGGTCAAATTCGTATTCCTTATTATCAAAGCTAACCTCTGCTTCTGACAGAGCCTTTAGTGTGTTATCAACAAAATACTTTGAACGCAGGTCATCAAGGCTTGAGCTTACCCACTGTACTGAATCCTCAAGGATTTTGTAGATTACATCTCCACCCTTAACCATAAGGTAGCAGTAGCCCTTGCTGTCAGGCTCTGATGCCAAAAGGCTAACTGTTGTGTCAGGATATACAGCATCAACTGTGGCATAAGGTGTTACAAGGCCATACTTTTCAAGTTCCTTGTCACCTGGATTTACATAGGCAACAGAAGATGCTTTCACACCTCTTATTCCAGCCTCAACAAGGCTACAGCCTTGGTCGTCACCATAATATTTTTTTGGTGAGGTAATAAGGTAGTTTGAATTTGCTGTTTCGTCATCACTTGGTTCAAATGTGACGCTGTCCTTATAATGAGTGCCACCAAGAGTAATTGAAGATGCTGTTGCGTTATCTCCATTTGAAACAGGGTCATTAACGTTAAGGCTAATAAGGTCGTTTGTGCTGTAAAGGAAGGAATCAACTGCATCTTCCTCAACAAGGTAAATTTCTTTACCGTCACCGAACTTAACATATACACCTGAGTTAGATGGTGCCTTGTTGCCAACAATGATAACTGCCTTTGTTTTGTCCTCGTAGGTAACAGTAACAGTTGCCTGTGGGGAGTCAAAGCCAAAGTCCTTTTCGTCCTTGTCACCTGTGGAAACAACCTGTGTAAAGTCAAGGGCAGCAGCATCGTTTGCTATGGCGTCAGGAATACCCATAGCAATATCCTTGTCCTCAAAGCCAACTATTGTGTATTCAGTTGCTTGAGTTTCTTCCTTTTCCTTGCCGTTTTCGTCAGTTGTAATTTCAACAGGAGTGTAGCTTTTGATTGTAAAGGTTGACTTTGTGTTTTCAACCTTAATTTCTTTAATGTTCATTGGAACATAGGAAAGTAGTGTGCCTGTGCCGTTCTCTACAACCTCGCCCTTTTCATCCTTTTGGATTTCAACCTGATGAACATTATCCTCGTTAACAGTTTCCTGAACCTCTGCGTAGCTTGGCATATTCTGCTGATTTACATCATTTTTTTCTGTGGAGTCAGGAATAAGGAGAACCACCACAAGAGCAACTGCAATCAGCACAACTACAAGTGCAGGAACTAAGATTTTAATTAGCTTTTTGTTATTTTTCTTGTTAGCCATTACTTCTTTCTCCTTCTTGCCCAAACAACAATACCAACAACAATTACTCCAATAGGAATAACAAATATAAAGATAATCATTGGAGCTACAGTTTGTGAGCTGGATTCAAGATTAAGTGAGGTGTCGGACTTTTTAGCACTTTTAATTGCCACTGTCTGTCCTTCATTTTCTGTTAATGTGTTAAATACATTTGTAAAGTAATTGCTGTTGTTGTACTGTGGGTATCCGTTAAGGAACTCATCAGAAATAGCATAGAATGAGCTGATTACCAGCACATTTTTGTAAATGCCTGTGGAAACCTCGGACTGGCTAAGAGCAGTAACGCTCATTGGCTCGCCGTTACCTTCCTTAACATCTTCCTCTGATTCAGCATCAAGTGGAAGAATGTCGGCATCCTTTGAAGTTTCAAGAAGGGAAATTGCGTTGCTTCCCTCTGTAAAGGAAATTGGTCTTGAGTCACCTGCAAGAACCTTTGAAGTAACATCAACGCCACTTGTGTATTCATCGTTGCTGTAATCAAGAATTGAAAGTCTGTGGTCGTTTGGATAAATGGAAGAAAGGTAGCTGTTGTTCTGCTCATATACCCATTCTTCACCAATAGTAATACCCTGCTTTTCAAGGAAAATATCAAGGTTTGGTGTGCCATCCTGAATCTTAAATGGATTTGGAACATAGACAAATGTTTTGTTTGTCTTTTTTGCTTTTTCGAGGAAGGCCTCAACCTTTTCCATAGCAGTTTCGGATAAATCCCTTGTAGGAGCAACCAAGAAGAGAATATCGCAGTTATCTGGAATATTCTTGTTTGTGTCAAGGTCAACCTCTGTGGTGTTGTAAGCTTGATTTTTAAGTAGCTTTTTTAGTGCAGTAAAGGTTGATGAACCTGTCTGTGAGTCGCTTTCAGAGCCGATGCCTGATGAAGTGATGAAGCAAGCGTTAGCAGGATTTGTCTGTGTAAGAGAAAGTATAGATGTGCAAAGAGCCTGTTCAACATTACTTGCGTCTATATAGGAGTAGCCTGCGCTTTCGTCACTCTTTGTTTCAAAAAGGTCAGTAAAGCTAAGGCCTTTGTAGTTGTCAGAACCTGCATCAACAATCATCATTGTACCTGCCCCTGTGTTGTTAAGGTCAAGGTCCTTGTAGGTTGTGGCAAATGATGGATTTGAGGAAATGTCAACATAGTCAACAGAAATGTGGCTGTTAAGACTTTCCATTTTCTTTAGGAACTGATTAGCCTGTGAGAAGTACTTTACAGGCTGGTAGTCACTGCCAATATATGCGCTGTCAAGACTTTTGAAGTTGTCCTCTGTAGTAAGAACGCAGATTTTAATGTCTGTATCAATATCCTTAACGAACTTTACAGTGTCATCCTGTAGCTCGTACAAATTACTGCTTGTAAGGTCAAAAGCAAGGGAAGGGAATTTGCTCTGTAGAACAGATGCAATAATGTTTACTGCTATAATGCAAACAAGGAAAATTGCAACAATGGCAATGGAGAGCCAACCTCTGGCAAACTTTCTTGAATGTAGAATAGCCTTTAGCTTGTTTTCCTTTTTAATGTCCTCTACCTTTTCTTCAACCTCTGTTTCATTAGTTTCTGTAGGGTTAAGTTCCTTTTCAATTTCTGAAGTTAGGAAATCTTCTTTCTTTTTCATATCTATACCTCCTTAGCTCCAGCGTCTTTTTTCAAGTACTCTCAGTGTTAGGAAGTTGAACAGTACAATAATTGAAAGGAAGAATACTGTGTCAGCAACGCTGAAAATACCTGTTGTGTAGTTCTGGTAATGTGCAACGAATGAAATGCTTGAAATTACGGAGCTTATCCAATCTATAGAAACAAGACTTGCTATAGAGTCAAGGAAGAAGATAAGCAGACCTGCGCACATACCAATAATGGCAGAAATAATCATACTCTCTGTAATTGAGGAAATAAATACATTGATGGCAATTAGAGATGCACCAAGAAGAATTGTGCCAACTAAGTTGCCAAGGAAAACTGACCATTCAGGTGAGCCACCCTCATAGAAACAAAGAGAAAGTGCAAAGAGAATGTAAATTCCCATACAGCAAAGGAACATTATCAGTGAGCCAAGGAACTTGCCCACAACAATCTCACCAAGTCCCAGAGGAGAGGTAAGAAGTGCCTGATCTGTTTTCTGCTTTTTTTCTTCGGAAAGACTCTTCATTGTTATAATAGGAATAACAAGAACAGTTATTATAAACATACTTGAAAATACTGTTGTAACATCCTTACTATTGGAAGAAAGACAGTAAACATAGAAGAATAAACCTGAGAAGAAGTAGTAAATACCCATTACCACATAGCCTACAGCAGAGTTAAAGAATGAGCCAAGCTCCTTTTTTAGTATAGCTGTCATTATTTTCTTCCTCCCTTCATTACCTTTGGTGAAGTTAGCTTGAGGTATGCTTCCTCAAGGCTCATACCACCCTCGTTCATAGAGAGAATTGGCTTATTGCCCTTTGACAGAGCATAGAACACACTTTTTCTTATGTCAGTGCCCTTTTCGTGTTCAACTGTGTAAACATAAGAATTGTCGGAAGTCTGTTTGTCAACAGAAATCTTGCGAACCCCTGTTACAGTCTTAATCTCATTTGTTACAGAGGAAATACTGCCCTCAACCTCTATAGTGAGGGTATCTCTGCCAGTAACTGCTGAGGAAAGCTCACTTGTCTTTGTGTCGGCAACCACTTCTCCGTTGTTAATAACCACAATTCTGTCGCAGATTGCAGAAACCTCGGAGAGAATGTGGGAAGAAAGTATTACTGTGTGTTTTTTGCCAAGGCTCTTAATAAGTGTTCTAAACTCAATAATCTGGCTTGGGTCAAGACCAACTGTTGGTTCGTCAAGAATAAGTACAGGTGGGTTGCCCAGTAACGCCTGTGCAAGACCAACTCTTTGACGATAACCCTTTGAAAGATTACGGATGATTCTGTTTTGGTGGTCGCTTAGCCTTGTTACAGAAAGTACCTCGTCAATATGTGCCTTCTTAGGTAATTTCACCTTTTTAATGGAGAACATAAACTCCAAATATTTTCTAACAGTCATATCCATATAGAGAGGTGGAATTTCTGGAAGATAACCAATTTGTGACTTTGCACCCTTTGGGTCCTTCAGAATTTCTGACTCATTTATGGTAACTGTACCCTTGGTGGAAGATATGTACCCTGTGATGATGTTCATTGTGGTACTCTTTCCTGCACCGTTTGGTCCCAAAAAACCCAGAATTTCGCCATCATTTACTGTAAAGCTAATGTTGTTTACAGCCTTGATGTCGCCATAGGTTTTTGTTAGGTTTTTAACCTCAACCATTTTGTCAACTCCTTCTATTTACATCTGATTACGCAGATTTTGTCCATAATAATTCTATCAGATTTTTTCAGTTTTACAATATGAAATGGGCAAAAGTCATTTTTTATTCACAAAGTTTCATACCATCGTCACATACACAAGGTCTTTGTTGTGAGATGTAACAAAACAAGGTACAAATTTTTATGAGAAATGACAAGCGACTTTTTGACCTTCCAAAAATTGCACAAACTTACAATAAGTATAGCATTTTTTACAGGTTTTTTCAAGCAAAATATACATATAAAGGGAGGTGCTGGGGAAAATAAAGCTATAAGAAAAGAAAGGAAGAATAGCTGTGGATTATTTAAAGGCTTTTGTGGTAGGTGGACTAATTTGCGTCATAGGGCAAATCCTCATTGATAAAACAAAGCTAACACCTGCAAGAATACTAACCTCATTTGTTGTAATCGGTGTACTGCTTGGGGCAGTAGGAGTTTATAAGCCTCTGGTGGACTTTGCCGGTGCAGGGGCAACTGTGCCAATTTCAGGCTTTGGGTACACTCTTTATAAGGGTGTAAAGGAGGCTATCGCTAGTGAAGGGTGGCTTGGCATATTGACAGGTGGATTAAAAGCAGCCTCTGCAGGTATTGCCTCAGCAATAATCTTCGGTTTCCTTGCAGGTGTATTTGGAAAGCCAAAGGAAAGAAAGTGATTTTTGTGCAGTATTACTTTAAAAAAGCAGGAGAAAGCCCCATAAATACTATGTTTTGCCCTTGATTTTTTCTTGCAGGTGTGGTATTATAATAAAAGTAAATATCCTATGGTAAAGGAGTGGTCAGCAGACCGCTCCTTTGTTATTGTAAAAGGAGTGTTGTTATGGCAAAGAGTAAAGGTGGAAATACTGTAAATGCTGTGTGGGAAATTGCAGAGCCAATTGCAGAGAGCCTTGGACTACAGCTTTGGGATGTTCGCTATGTAAAAGAGGGTGCTCAGTGGTATCTTCGCATTATCATTGATAAGGAGTCAGGTGTTGGCATTACTGATTGCGAAAATATGTCAAGAGCTATTGATGAGCCACTTGATGAAAAGGACCCTTGCAGTGAGCAGTACATTCTTGAGGTTAGCTCCCCTGGTGTTGAAAGGGAGCTTGTGAGAGAGGAGCATTTTCTGAAATTTCTTGGTGCAGATATTATGGTTAAAATGATAAGACCTATTGAGGGCATTGGCAAGGAATTTAAGGGTAAGCTGAAAAGTGCAGATAAGCAGACTGTAACAATTACAGACCACAGCGACGAAAATGAAATTACCATTAACAAAAAAGACGCTGTTTATATAAAATTAGATGATTTTGACTTTTAAGGAAAGGACTTGATTTTGGAATGAATAATAAGGAATTGTTTGAGGCTTTAAGGCTTCTGGAAAAGGAAAAGGGAATTTCAGTTGATACAATGATTGGCCAAATTTCAAAGGCTATTGTTATTGCCTGTAAGAATAACTACGGTGGCAACGAAGATGTTGATGTTGAAATGAATCCTGAAAAGAACAGCTTTGATGTAAAGCTGAACAAAACAGTTGTTGAGGATGTGTTTGACCCTGACTACGAAATTTCTCTTGAGGACGCTCAAAAGCTTAGAAAGAGAGCTGCTTTAGGGGACAAAATCGGTATTCCTCTCAACCCAAAGAACCTTGGCAGAATTGCAGTGCAGACTGCTCGTTCAGTTATCCGTCAGGGCATTAGGGACGGCGAAAAGGGTCAGCTTATTGAGGAATTTCAGTCAAGACAGCAGGAAATTGTTACTGCTATTGTTGAAAAGATTGACCCAAAAACAGGGGCAGCTACAATTAGAGTTGGCAAGTCCGAAACTGTATTGCCAAAATCAGAACAGCTTGGTCACGAGGTTCTAAAAGAGGGCGACCATATTAAGGTTTATATTGTTGAAATTAAGTATGGCGACAGAGGCCCAAGAGCAATTATCTCCAGAACTCACCCAGGCTTTGTAAAGAGATTGTTTGAAAAGCAAGTGCCAGAAATTTTTGACGGTATTGTTGAGATTAAGTCTGTTTCAAGAGAGGCAGGCTCAAGAACAAAAATGGCTGTTTACAGCAACGACAGCAACATTGACGCAGTTGGTTCTTGTATCGGTACTAAGGGTTCAAGAGTTAACCTTGTTGTTGAGGAGCTTGGCGGAGAGAAGATTGACATTGTTGAATGGTCAGAGGACCCTGTTAAGTTTGTATCAGCTGCTCTTGCCCCTGCAACAGTTTGCAAAATGGAAATTGTTGATGAGGAAAAGAAGGCTTGTAAGGTAACTGTTCCAGACCACCAGCTTTCACTTGCCATTGGTAACAAGGGTCAGAATGCCCGTCTTGCTGCAAGGCTCACAGGCTGGAAGATTGACATTCGCCCAGAAAGTGGCTTCTTTGGTGAAGATGATGAGGAGAAAGAGGAATACACTCTTGAAGATGCCCTCATTGAAGACATTGTAGCAGAAGATGATGAGGAAGTTGCAGAAGAAGTTGCAGAAGAAGTTGCAACAGATGTAGTAGAGGAAGTAGCTGAAGAAGCTACAGAGGAAGCTACAGAAACAGAAGAATAATTTTCCACAAATAATAAAGAGAGGAGGAAGAACTGTGAAAACCAAAAAAATTCCAATGAGAAGATGTAACGGATGTAACGAGATGTTCCCCAAAAAAGACCTTGTGAGAGTTGTAAAAGCTCCTGACACAAAGGATGAGGAGGGCAATATTATAGAAAAGGGTCAGGTTTCTCTTGACCTTACATCCAAAAAGCCAGGCAGGGGAGCATATGTGTGCAAAAATCCTCAGTGCTTGAAAAAGGCAAGAAAAACCGGAAGAATTGAGCGTTCACTCTCTACAGCCATTCCTTCTGAAATATATGACCAAATGGAAAGGGAGTTAAGCGATGAATGACAGACTGCTTTCCCTTTTGGGGTTATCAAGACGAGCAGGGAAGCTTGTTATGGGAGCTGACCCTGTTGTGGAATCAATGACAAAGGGAAAGGCATTTGTGGTGCTTATTGCAAGTGACTTTTCAAAATCCAGCGAAAAAAACATCCTGAAGACCTCTCAAAGCCTTGGTGTTAAGACCTACAAAATTAACAGAACCAAGGAAGATTTAAGTGTGGCTATAGGCAAGCTTGCAGGAGTAGTTGCCCTTACAGACAGAGGTTTTTCTGATAAAATTCAGGAGCTTATCCTGAAAGAACAAGAACAGGAGGAAATAGTATTATGATGATAAAATATAAGGTACACGAGGTTTCAAAGGACCTTGATGTAAACAGCAAAAAGGTTGTTGAGGTTCTTGACAAGTATTGTAATGTTAAGAAGAAATCCCAAACAACTCTTGAAGAAAATGAGCTTGATGTGATTTTTGATTATTTCACTCAAGAGAGTAGTGTTAAAAACTTTGATGCTTATTTTGCAAAGAGAGATAAAGAGGAAAAATCAGAGGAAAATAAGCCTGTAGAAAAGAAAGCGCAGGACAAAAAGCCTCAGGATAAGAAAAAGAAAAATGAGCCAAAAGCTCAAAAGCCAAAGCAGACAGAAAAGCAGGGCAAGGCTCAAGCTCCTGCTGAAGAAGTTGAGGAACAGCCAATTATCAGAAAGAGGGAAAGACGAGTTATTGACACCTCTGCTGTTGTTGTAAATGTTGATAAGTACAACGAAAAGTACGACAATATGGCTGACTCAAAAATGAACAGAAGTGACAGAAACAAAAGTCAGGTTAAAAAGCAGAAGCTAAATCAGCGTTCACAGCAGAGAAAGAAAAAGCAAAAGAGAGAAACAGAGGCAGAGCGTCTAAAGAGAATTGCAGCAGAGAGAAAGGCAAAGCCTATTACTGTAGAAATTCCGGATGAAATTGTGGTTTCCGAGCTTGCATCCCGTCTAAAGGCAACTGTTGCAGAGGTTGTTAAAAAGGCATTCCTTATGGGAACAATGGTTACTGCTACTGACACAATCGACTTTGATACAGCCTCCCTTATTGCTATGGAATTCCACGCAAAGGTTGAAAAGGAAGTTGTTGTTACTATTGAGGAAAGAATCATTGACGATACAGAGGACGATGATGAGAACTTAGTTGGCAGAGCACCTGTAGTTGTTGTTATGGGTCACGTTGACCACGGTAAAACCTCAATTCTTGATGTTATCAGACACGCAAATGTTACAGCATCTGAGGCTGGTGGTATTACACAGCACATTGGTGCTTATACAGTAAAGGTTGACGGCAAGGATATTACCTTCCTTGATACTCCTGGACACGAGGCCTTTACAACAATGAGAGCAAGAGGCGCACAGGCAACTGATATTGCAATACTTGTTGTTGCTGCTGATGACGGTATTATGCCACAGACAGTTGAGGCTATCAACCACGCAAAGGCTGCAGGAGTTTCCATAATTGTTGCAATCAACAAAATGGATAAAATGGGTGCTAACCCTGAACAGGTTAAGCAACAGTTAACTGAATATGAGCTTGTTCCAGAAGAATGGGGTGGCGATATTCCTTGTATTCCTGTTTCAGCTAAGACACAGCAGGGTATCCCAGAATTACTTGAAATGGTACTTCTTGTTGCAGAGATGAAGGAGCTTAAGGCTAACCCTGACCGTCAGGCAAAGGGTTGCGTAATTGAGGCTCGTCTTGACAAGGGCAGAGGCCCTGTTGCCACAATGCTTGTACAGAATGGTACTCTCCACAAGGGTGACATTGTTGTTGCAGGTACATCTGTTGGTAGAGTTAGAGCAATGACAAATGACAAGGGCAGAACTATTCAAAGTGCAGGTCCATCAATCCCTGTTGAGATTACAGGTCTTGACTCTGTTCCACAGGGTGGTGACATCTTCAATGCTGTTTCTGACGAAAGACTTGCTCGTGAGCTTGTTGAACAGAGAAAGTCACAGCAGAAGGAAGAAATGTTCAACGCAAGAACAAAGGTTACTCTTGATAACCTCTTTGACCAGATGAAGCAGGGCGAAATGAAGGAACTTCAGATTATCGTTAAGGCTGATGTTCAAGGTTCTGTTGAGGCTGTTCGTCAGTCACTTGAAAAGCTATCTAACGAGGAAGTAAGGGTCAATGTTATCCACGGTGGCGTTGGTGCAATTAACGAAAGTGACGTTATGCTGGCAAACGCAAGTAACGCAATTATTGTTGGCTTTAATGTTCGTCCAGATGCCACAGCAGTTGTAAGTGCCGAAAGAGAGTCTGTTGACATTCGTCTTTACAGCATTATCTACGATTGCATTGAGGAAATTGAGTCTGCTATGAAGGGTATGCTTGCTCCAAAGACAAGAGAAGTTGTCCTTGGTAACGCAGAAATCCGTAACATCATTCGTATCAAGAGCGTCGGTGTTGTTGCAGGTTCTTATGTTAAGAATGGTATTGTTAAGAGAAACGCATCTGTAAGGGTTATCCGTGACGGTGTTGTTATCGCTGACGATACAATCGCTTCACTACAGAGGTTTAAGGACTCCGTTAAGGAGGTTGCAGAGAACTACGAGTGTGGTATCTGCCTTGAAAAGTATAGTGACCTTCGTGAGGGCGATATTTTTGAAGTGTATGAAATTCAGGAATATAGAGAAGACTAATAGAGTATAAAATATACTCAGAGGTAAAATTATGTCAGGACACAGAATTAACAGAACAACTGAAGATATAAAGAGGGAGCTAACCTCCATTTTCAGAACAGTAAAGGACCCAAGGGTTGCAGACTGCTTTATTTCCATTATTCGTGTTGAGGTTACAAATGACCTTAGCTACTGCACAGTATATTTTAGTGTTATTGAGGGTATGGAAAGGGCAAAGGAGGCTCTCAAGGGACTAAAATCAGCCTCTGGCTACATTCGTAGGGAGCTTGGTGCAAGACTTCACCTGCGCCATACTCCAGAGCTGATTTTTAAGGCAACTGACAGTGTTGAATACAGCGCAAACATCAGCCGTATTCTCAATGACCTTGATATTAAGAGGGATGATGAAGATGATGACGCTGAATGAGGTTGCAGAAATTCTGAAAAATCAGAATAATATTGAAATTCTCACCCACCATTACCCTGACGGTGACACCTTGGGTTCGGCCTTTGGCTTGTGCCTTGCCCTGCAAAATATGGGTAAAAACGCAAGGGTTATCCTTAGTGGTAAAATGGCAAGGAAGTTTGACTTTCTAAAAAATGGAGTAAAGGAACAGTCCTTTACTCCACAGTTTGTAATGTCCGTTGATGTTGCTGCAAAGGCTCTCCTTGGTGAAAATGAGGATGCTTACGGTGACAAAATACAGCTTTGTATCGACCACCACGGCAGTAATTCCTTAGAGGTGGAGAACAGCTACATTGATGCTACAGCGGCAGCCAATGCAGAGATTATCTATGATTTGCTCCTTATTATGGGGGTAAAGATAACGAAGGAGATTGCCTCCTGCCTGTACACAGGCATAAGCACCGACACAGGCTGTTTTATGTACACTAACACCACAGCCAAAACTCACAATATTGCTGGGGAGCTTATGAACACAGGCATTGACTTTGGGGCAATTAACAGAGCGATGTTTGAAACCAAAACAAAGGAAAAGCTTGCCCTTGAAAGAATGGTTTACGATACACTTGATTACTATTGTGACGGGAAATTAGCCATTATCTACACCACCCTTGCTATGCAGTCAAAGCTTAACTTAGGTGACGATGAAATGGAAGGCCTTGCATCTATTCCTCGTCAGATTGAGGGCGTGAAAATGGGCATTACCATTCGTGAGAAAAAGAACAAGGAGTTTAAAATCTCTGTTCGTACCAATGGCGACACAGACGCCTGTGCCTTCTGTCAGATATTCGGTGGTGGTGGCCACAAAGGTGCATCAGGTTGCACCATAAAGGGTGACCTTATTACCGTTAAGCAAACTCTTATCGCCCAGGCTGAGAAGGTACTGAAATGAACGGTGTACTTGTAATCAACAAGCCAATGGACTTTACCTCCTTTGATGTGGTGGCTGTAATGCGCAAAGCAACAGTGGAGAGGAAAATCGGGCATCTGGGCACTCTTGACCCAAATGCAACAGGGGTTCTGCCACTTGTTTTAGGAAGTGGCACAAAGGCACAGGACCTTGTTGTAAACCACGATAAGGGGTATTTGGCAGAGTTTAAGCTGGGGGTAAAAACCGATACCCTTGACATTTGGGGTAAGGTGCTAAGGGAAGAAAAGTCCTCTATTACTAAGGAGGATATAATTAGCAAGTTACCTATGTTTACAGGGGAGATAACCCAACTCCCACCAATGTTCTCTGCTGTACAGGTTGATGGCAAAAGGCTTTACGACCTTGCAAGACAGGGCAAAACTGTTGAGAGGAAACCTCGGCAGGTTGTGGTCCATAGTCTTAAGCTAAGGGATTTTGATGAAGAAAGCCAAAGTGGCAGTCTGGAAATTTTCTGTAGCAAGGGTACATATGTCCGTACTCTCATTGATGACCTTGGGGAGAGCCTTGGAACCTGTGGAGTGATGACCTCCCTTGTAAGGACATCAGCCTGTGGATACACCCTTGAGGATGCAATCCCTCTTAATGAGGCAAGGGAAATGACGGATTTTTCAGAGCATTTAAAAAGCGTTGAAAGTCTGTTTACAAGCTATGGCTATGTGAAAATCACAGAGCCACAGGCAAGGCGATTCAGCAACGGTGGTGCTTTGGACAAAAACAGAACCTACCTTGCAAAAATGAATCCACCACAGGATACAATATTAAGAGTTTTGGATCATACTAATAAATTCCTTGGACTTGGAATAATCAAGGGCGAGGAACTGAAAATATATAAGTTGTTTAAATAATAAAGGCACTTAACCACTTTGTCTTGGGTTAAGTGCCTTTTGTTATGGCTTTTCTTTTGTTAAAAACTCCACACTTCTTTCAATTACATCTATGCTTTTGCCCCAATCCTTATCTTGGTTGCGATAGTCAAACATACTGCAAAAGTAGGTGGCGTCTGCCTTTAAATCAACAAGATAGTTTTTAAAGAGGTTTGTGGTAATATCATAAAAATCAGCCAAATCCTTGCCTTTAAGGTTCTTACTTGCCAGCTCCACCACCTTGCCGTAGTGTTCAAGGCAGATGTAGGGCTGTTCCTTGTAAAGATTTTGAAGCTCGTTGCCCTTTTTCCACTCGGTAAACACAATTTGCATAAGGTGTGCCATATTGCCCTCTATTCTGTCGCAGACATAACAGCTTTGAGTTAGCTCCTTTATCTTGGCAAGGAACTTTTTGTCAGGCTTTTTTCCCTTTGGAATTTGGTCGATGATTTCCTGCAAGTGACTTTCAAGTATCAGTGCGTTGGGGAGCTTTTTCCCCTCTGTTTGCATCATTGAAAAATGCCTGTGGCAGAACCCCTTTTTGTTGGTGTCAATCCTTGTGTTTGGCTCCATCATTGCATCCCCCACAATGTAGGCAACCTGAATATCCTCCAGCATATGCTCCATTGTGCAGAAGGGACACCCCTTTTTTTCAGAAAAAATATCGTTTATAGGAATTGTGCGTATATCTTCTTTCATAGTGAACATCCTTTTTGTTGTGATAAAAATAGTATATCATATCCTGAAAAAATATGCTATAATAAATGTGATATTTTAATAAATGGTGATAATATGAATTACGAGGTTTTTGAAAATAAGGTTGTAGTAAGAGGAATAACTGCCCTTAATCTTAAGGAAACTCTTGATTGTGGTCAGTCCTTCCGTTGGAGAGAAAATGATGACGGTAGCTTTACAGGGGTTGCCTATGGTCGCATTGTAAGAGTAAAAATGGAGGGTAACGACCTGCATATTTTTGGTAGTGATGAAAGTGACTTTCAAAATATTTGGCGAGGTTACTTTGACCTTGACCTTGACTATGAAAAAATCGGTAATGAGATTGCAGAGCTACACCCTGTACTGAGGGAGGCTCACGCCTATGCATCTGGCATTAGAATACTCCGTCAAGAGCCTTGGGAGGCACTCTGCACCTTTATCATCAGCCAAAATAATAATATTAAGAGGATAACAGGCATTGTTGACAACCTGTGCAGAACCTTTGGAGAAAAAATAGGGGATACAGATTTTTACACCTTTCCAAAAGCCGAAACCCTTGCAAAATGTGAGCCGGAGGACTTACAGCCACTTAAAGCTGGGTTTAGGAACAAATACATAGTTGACGGCGCAAGATGTGTTGCAAGTGGGGCTGTTGACCTCTTAAAATGCAGAACCCTTGACTATGAGGAGGCAAGGCAGGAGCTTTGCAAAATTAAGGGAGTTGGAACAAAGGTTGCCGACTGCACCCTGCTTTTTGGCTTACATAGGGTGGAGGCTTTCCCTCTTGATGTGTGGATGAAAAGGGCAATGGAAAGGCTTTTCCCAAATATGACACCAAAGGATTTTGGGGAGTATGCAGGAATTGCTCAGCAATATATTTTTCATTATTCCCGTATGCATCCAGAGCTTTTTGAATAGAATTTAGTATCACTCTAAAAAGGGGAAATACTATGTTCAAACAATGTCCACTTAAATATGGCTTTTGCCAACTTGAGCCTGCTATTGATGCCCTCACTGTGAAAATTCACTACTGTAAGCATTACAAAAATTATACGGAAAAGCTGAATTTCTTTGCAGAACAGGCTGGTGTGGAGGATATGTGCATTACAAAGCTCCTTGGAAATCTTAATGAAATTAAGGACGAAAAGCTACAGACGGCAATTCGTAATAATGGTGGTGGCTTTTACAACCATTGTCTGTATTTTGCACAGCTTTCTCCAAAAGGGGGATGTGAGCCAAGGGGCATTTTGGGGGAGAAAATCAGAGAAACCTTTGGTAGCTTTCAGCAGTTTAAGGAGGAAATTTCTGCCCTTGCCATAGGTCAGTTTGGTTCGGGTTGGGCGTTCCTTTCTGCTGATAGTGGTGGCAATTTGTATTTGTCTGGAAGTCAAAATCAGGATAACCCCATAATTTTGGGAACAGACCACACTCCAATTTTCAACATTGATGTGTGGGAACACGCATATTATCTTAAATATAAGAATAAAAGAGATGCTTATGTGAAAAACTTTTTCTCCATAGTTGATTGGAATGTGGTTCAGAATAATTATTTAAAAGCTATACAAAATTAGGCAGGTCATTGACCTGCCTTAATTTATTAGTTTATTTATCAAGTATTGAATTGATTAGTCCACCCTTTGCAATGATGTTTTGGATGAACTCTGGGAAAGGCTCTGCCTGATAGGTTTTGCCTGTTGTTTCGTTGGTAATAACACCTGTGTCAAAGTTAACGGAAACTTTGTCGCCTGACTTAATATCCTTTGCTGCCTCGTCACATTCAAGAATTGGAAGTCCAATGTTAATTGCGTTTCTGTAGAAAATTCTTGCAAAGGTGGAAGCAATTACACAGCTAATACCTGATGCCTTAATGGCAATAGGTGCGTGTTCTCTTGATGAGCCACAGCCAAAGTTCTTTTCGGCAACCATAATGTCGCCCTCTTTAACCCTTGCTACAAAGTCCTTGTCAATGTCCTCCATACAGTGACTTGCAAGCTCCTTGTGTGAGGAAGTGTTGAGATACCTTGCAGGGATGATAACATCGGTGTCAACATTGTCGCCGTACTTGTGTACTAAACCATATGCTTTCATTTTGTTGTCCTCCTTATTATAGCTTTTCTGGGTCGGTGATGTAGCCCTTAACTGCTGACGCAGCAGCTACAGCCGGAGATGCAAGGTAAACCTCGCTGTCAACGTGTCCCATTCTGCCTACAAAGTTTCTGTTTGTGGTGGAAATTGCCTTTTCACCAGATGCAAGAATACCCATATGACCACCAAGACAAGGGCCACAGGTTGGTGTGGAAATTACAGCACCTGCATCAATGAATATGTCAAAAAGACCCTCGTGCATAGCGTCCTTGTAAATTTGCTGTGTGCCAGGGAAGATAATGCATCTTACACCCTTTGCAATTTTTCTGCCCTTGAGTACCTTTGCAGCAGCTCTAAGGTCGGAGAGTCTGCCGTTGGTGCAAGAACCAATAACGCACTGGTCAATCTTAACTTCAGTTTCGCCGATTTCATCAACAGTTCTTGTGTTTTCAGGAAGATGTGGGAAAGCAACTGTTGGACGAAGTGTGCTAAGGTCGATTACATAGGTTTCGTCATACTCGGCATCCTCGTCAGCAACAAATTCCACAGGAGTACCCTGGAAACGGCCGTTGCAATATTCTCTTGTAATGTCATCAACAGGGAAAATTCCGTTTTTGCCACCTGCTTCAATAGCCATATTGGCAATACAGAGTCTGTCGTCCATATTAAGATACTTAATACCCTCGCCACAAAATTCCATTGACTTGTAAAGTGCGCCGTCAACACCAATCATACCGATGATGTGGAGGATAACATCCTTACCACTAACATAACCCTGTGGCTTGCCTACAAGCTCAAATTTAATGGCAGAAGGAACCTTGAACCAAGCCTTGCCTGAAATCATACCTGCGCACATATCAGTTGAGCCAACGCCTGTTGAGAATGCACCAAGTGCGCCATATGTACAGGTGTGGGAGTCAGCACCGATGCAAAGTGAACCAGGGCCAACAAGACCAATTTCAGGAAGAAGGGCGTGTTCAATGCCCATCTGACCTACATCCTTGTAGTTCTTAATATCGTATTTGTCAGCAAACTGACGGGACTTCTTCACCTGTTCAGCTGCCTTAATATCCTTGTTTGGTGTGAAGTGGTCCATAATCATTGCAATCTTTGTGTTGTCAAAAACAGAGGTTGCTCCGTTTTCGTTGAAAACATCAATGGCAACAGGACAGGTAACATCGTTACCAAGAACCAAATCTAAATTAGCTTCAATAAGCTGACCTGCCTTAACCTCAGAAAGTCCTGCGTGTGCAGCAAGAATTTTCTGCGTCATAGTCATACCCATTAAAATCATTCCTTTCTAAAGTAATGTATTTATA
>JBGUUL010000078.1:0-1621 GCA_045133515.1 Ruminococcus sp. | reverse complement strand
AGAGCTTGGCACAACAGTAATACTCACAGAGCATCGCCTTGAAGAAGCCTTTGTATATGCTACAAGGGTTGTTGTTATGGAAAAGGGCAAAATAATTTGTGACGATATTCCAGAAAAAGTAGGACTTACTCTGAAAGAAAAAGGAAACTCAATGTTTCTTGCAATGCCAACTGCTATGCGTGTGTGGGCAGGAGTTGAAACAGATTTAAGCTGTCCTATTACTGTTCGAGATGGCAGTGATTTTCTAAACCTCAGAAATAAAGAAAAGCCCCTGAGGGAGCTTTATAAAAAGGACGATATAGCTCAAAGTGATGATGTAGCCTTGAGCGTTGATAATATATGGTTCAGATACGAAAAAGACTCACCTGATGTTGTTAAAGGCTTTTCACTTGAACTTAAAAAAGGCGATTTTTACGCATTGCTTGGTGGTAATGGTACAGGAAAGAGTACCACGCTAAAGGTAATTTCAAATATTTTGATTGCGTATAGGGGAGATGTTAAGGTAAACGGAAGGCTTGCACATCTTCCACAGAACCCTCAGACACTTTTTGTAAAACGCACAGTACGAGAGGATTTGTACGAGGTGTTTAAGGGTGTTAAAATGTCAAAGGAAGAAAAGGACGAACAGGTTGCCCGTGTTGTAAACCTTTGCAATCTTTCTTCATTTATTGACCGTCATCCGTATGATGTTTCTGGTGGTGAGCAACAGCGTACAGCCATTGCAAAGGTGTTGCTTACTTCTCCTGATGTGCTACTGCTTGATGAACCAACAAAAGGCTTTGACGCTGAATTTAAAGTTAGCTTTGCAAATATTCTTAGTATGCTCTTGAAGCAAGGTGTAACTATTCTTATGGTAAGCCACGATGTAGCTTTTTGTGCTGAGTATGCCCATCATTGTGGTATGTTTTTTGATGGAAACATTGTCGCAGAGGGCACACCAAGAGAGTTTTTCTCTGGCAACAGCTTCTATACAACTCCTGCAAATCGTATGGCTAGACACCTTATACCTGATGCTGTAACAGTAGAGGATATTACATATTGCTGTGGTGCAGAAATCAAAGAAGAAGTATTAGTTGATGAAACAATAACACCACTACCACAGGTTTCAAAAAGAAGTGTAAGCTTCAAGCCAAAGCCACTTCCATTATGGCGAAAGTTGACAGCTTGTATTTCAATGCTTGTTGCCTTTGCAGTATTTCTGTATGCAACAGGAGTAACAGACCTTTCTTCAATAGTAACTTCATCAGGTATAAGCGAGCAAGGCTTTGACCAGCTAAAGCTATATATAGTTTTGTTTGTGGTTTTATCGGTGTTTATCCTGTCAATCGGCAGAAGAAGTGAACCACCAGTTATGGTGCAGGCTGACAAACAGCACCGAAAGCTAAATAAGCGAACTATCGTTGCTTCAGCTCTGATTTTACTTTTTATACCACTCACAATTTTTACCGGAGTTTTCTATCTTGATAACGACTACTACAGTATTGTAGCTTTGCTTGTATTGTTGGAATGTATGCTACCATTTGTGTTAGTTTTTGAGGGAAGAAAGCCAAAAGCAAGAGAGCTTGTAACAATAGCTGTGCTGTGTGCAATAGGCATAGCAGGACGAAGTCTGTTCTTTATG